>NZ_JBGFGM010000072.1:0-311 GCF_041224635.1 Leisingera sp. XS_AS12 | reverse complement strand
GCCAAACAAAGTGTCGCGGGATGGAGCAGCCAGGTAGCTCGTCAGGCTCATAACCTGAAGGTCGCAGGTTCAAATCCTGCTCCCGCAACCAAAGATCACCACAAAGCCTCCGCAAAAAGCGGGGGCTTCTTCGATTCAGGGCGCCCAGAATCTACCTCAGTCTCTTAACGTTGACGTGCCCCCCACTGGTCCCTCGTTCATGACGAGAGTCTGCGAGTTTGATTTTGGTAGTCGTCGGTTTCGGGCTTGGCAAGCGCGCCGGGCGCGGAGCCCTCAAAAAGCTCAAGCGCCTGCCGCGCTTGCCGGGGTGT
>NZ_JBGFGM010000070.1:0-109454 GCF_041224635.1 Leisingera sp. XS_AS12 | reverse complement strand
GCTGCGGGTTCGAGGCTTGATCCACCCGACTTCGGCCGTTTGCGCGACGACAGACACCGCTCGGGGCGAAAAACGCTTGCCCAGCGAGCAAAATCAGGCGATCTTGAAGTCAAGCGGCAGGCCACTTGGGGAATGTCGGTTTACAAGGCTCATCGATGACACGCAGTTACCGTCCTGACCATGTTCTGTCGCGCAGCCCCTGTTGGGTCGGTGTGACCTGATGGTCATGCAGACCGAAATCGCCATCATCGGCGCAGGCGTTGTTGGCCTTGCCATAGCGGAACGGCTGGTCAGCGAAGGGCATGAGGTCGTCTTGATCGACCCAAATCCCGCCGGGTCTGGTGCATCCTATGGAAATGCCGGCACCATCGCTGATTATGCAGTGCTTCCGGTTGGCACGCCCGATGTGTTGCGCAACCTGCCATCGCTGCTGTTTGACCGGAATTCCCCCCTGTCGATCCGTCGCGCCGCCCTTCCCAGCCTTGCCCCTTGGCTGATCCGCTTTGCCTTTCAATCCCTGCCGGGGCCCGCGCGGCGCAACGCTGCGGCCATTGCCGACTTGCTGGCAGATGCGGCCGGGTTATGGGCAGGATTGGCCGACCGTATTGGTGGGCAGGACATCTTGCAAAAGCGGGGCTGCCTTTACGCCTATGAAACGCGCCGGGCCTTTCAATCCGCCAAGGCAGACATGGCCTTTCGGCGCAGTCTGGGCATATCGGTTGATCTGATCGGCCCAAATGACTTGCGGCAACTGGAACCGGGCCTGCCCGAGGTTGAGGGCGGCGCCGCGTTTTTTCCCAATGCCGTCTTCATGTCCGATCCGGGTGAGATGGTGGGCCGATTGGCGCGTGCGGTGGCGGCCCCAGTGCTGCCGCACCGCATCACCCAACTGCGCCGCGTGGCAGGCGGGGTTGAACTGGCTGGCGGCGACTTCCAGTTGAAGGCACGTAAGGTTGTGCTGGCCGCTGGAGCACATGCACGCGATCTGGCGCGGCAGGCCGGGGACCGCATTCCGCTGGACACCGAACGGGGGTATCACGTCGAATGGGATATGGATGTGCCCCGGCTAACCCGTCCAACCTGCCCGACCACACGCGGTTTCTATCTGTGCCCGATGTCCGGTCGCTTGCGGGTCGCAGGCACGGTCGAATTGGGCGGGTTGACCGCACCACCCTCGCCCCATCGGGTGGCCCGGTTGGTCGAAGGCGCGCGCGCCCTGTTTCCCGATCTGCCCGAACCGTCGCGCGATTGGATGGGGTTCCGTCCCAGTTTGCCCGACAGCCTTCCGGTCATCGGGCCGTCACGCGGCGGGGCCGATGTGATCCATGCCTTTGGTCATGGCCATATCGGGCTGACACTTGCCCCCATCACGGCCATGCTTGTGGCGGATGTTCTGGCCGGGCGAACACCTTGCCGCGATATCGCTGCGGTCCGGCCACAGCGTTTCGGGCTTTGATCCGCCCCTGACCCCGGCTAATCAAGGGTAAATACGCAGGAATTCGCGGGAAATCCCTTGCCGCAGAACTTGCCGATCCAACTCCTTATGGGGGAGATCGTGCTTCGCGCGCCGGACCGCCGGCGCGCGAGCAGGAACATGAGCCCGGCGAGAAGGAAGGCTCCGTAGCGCAGCGCCCCCCCACACCCACGGGCTGGCCGTGATCCTGCCTAGGAGGACGGCAGTCACCGCCGCCCCCGGCGCCAGTCGTCGAGGCGGGCATAGATGGTGACTGCGATGCCACAGAGTGCCACCGCGATGAACACCCAGCGCAGAGTGTCGAGATACGGCACCAGCGGCAGGATGGCGGATTGCGTCTCGGCCAGGACGCCCTGTGCCACCTCGACGCCCGCCGCGCCCAGCGTCGCCACGCCCGCCGTGCCACCACCCTTCATCGTGCGGCTGTCGGCCAGCACCTCGCGGGCGGGCGGCGCCTCGGCTGCGAATGCGGTCGCTCGGACCGGGAAACGCTCGCCCCACTGGCGTGCGGGGCCGAGGTCCACATGGATGAACCCCGTTGAGGGAGAAGTTCCAAACCCGCGTTTCTGGGTTCGCCGCCATCACACTATCGAGATAAGCCACAAAATCTTGAGGATCGACGAAGGCGCGCGAGCCCTTCTTGGCTACTGCTTGCACTGTACCGACTTGGCAGTAAAGCGGCGGCAAGGTCAGATTGGGGTCGTTTACGGGAGGGGGCGGAATCTTACGCTAAGGCTTTGGCCAACGATATTCTCCGGTGAGATTGATGTGCTCCCATCCTAGCGGCGAGACATGGACCAGCAGATCAGGTGATAGCAGCTTTCCATCGCGTTTGTGGTTGGCGACGACTTCGCCCAGCTTCATGGTGTTCCAGAAGATGATGATGGCGGCCTGCAAGCCAGTATAGCTGCATGTATAAAGCCCACCACAGCTATGATTAGCCTTTCGTGCGCCGCTCGCGCTTGGCCACGGCCACTGACAATTCCCGTCTAAAAATGCGGATCGAAATCCGCACGCCCCCTTTGCAACCCGTAAAAAGCGCACTATATAGCCCGTGTTCCCTCGTGGAACTATGGACATAAACGCGCTCGTAATAAGCGGATCGGACCCGGGGGCGGTACCCGGCGGCTCCACCAATATCCTTCGTTTGGGGATCATGGGGCCGAAATAGGATCGACGGACGTCTAAAGGAGTTAGCTTTGTCTCGGCTGTCTGCCACCGTTACCGGCGAAAACAGTACAATTGCAAACGACAATCGTGCTCCGGTTGCTCTGGCTGCGTAAGCAGTTCGAGTAATCGAAAACTAAGCCCTTGCGCCTAGCCGCGTAAGGCGGGGTTCGCAGGTACCTGGCAACAGAAACCTGCACTTTCCCCGAACGCGCCAATATTCTGTTCGAGGTATGCCGGACTGCCTCGTCGCGTTATCGTAATTCAGATGTTTTCAATCCGGCCTCGGCACTGTATGGCGACCGCCAAACTGGCAGAAAGCTGTTTGAACTGTGACCTCGCCCATGACCAAGACCGAAATCCTGCAAGCCTGGTACGACCAGGCCTGGAGCCGTGGCGACCTGAGCGATCTGGAGCGTTTTTACACGGCGGACGTCACCGCCACCGGTGTGGTCCCCTCCCTGCCCCTCAATCGCAACGACTTTCAGGATTTTGTGGCAGCTCTGCGCCATCAGGTTAAGCAGATCGCAATCTCGATCACCCAAGCTGTGGAACAGGGCGAGTGGCTGGCCGCACGCATTGAATTCAATGGCTGCTGCGCCGCGACGGACGCTCCCATTCAGACAACGGGACAGGTGATGATCCGGTTCAAGGACGGAAAGATGGCGCAATCCTACGGCCAATTCGACTACATCACCTTGTTCGAGCAGCTGGGACAATTGCCACAGGACACCATTGCCGCCTGTCTGGCGGGTCAGGGGCTGACATGGCGGTAAGAAAATCGACGGATCACGCGCAAAACGACCCCCCGGCGACGCAACGCGCCTTGTTGCTCGCGGCCTCGTTCGACCCTGAGCAGACCGCGAATATGCCGCTCACCGCGGTGATACAGCGCTGGTTCGACGAGGTCTGGTGCAAGGGCAACCTGAAGGCCGTCTCGCAATTCCTGACGCCGGAAACTGAAATCTCCGGTGCCGTGTCCGCGCTTGCAGAACCGGAAACGGAATATGCCGAAGTTGTTGCAGCGGTGCGCAATCTGCTGGGGCCGATCAGGGTCACGATCACCCATGCGATGGAGACAGAGGATTGGGTGTCCGCGCGCCTGATCGCCTCCACCAGCAATCCCGAAGACGGCACCCCCTTTGAAATTTCCGGCCAGGTCATGGCGCGGATCAAAAACGGCAAGATCGTCGAAATGCATTCCAACATGGATTACTTCCACATGTTTGAAATGCTGGGGCAATTGCCGCCGGACGCAATGGCGATCTGCATGACGGGCGAGCGTCTCAAGTAACCGGTACCGCCCGCCCGCTGCACCTCTCTTGACAGCCCCCTGCCCGCGTGGGACGCACGACAGCAGCTTCCGGTGACGGTGCCGGACATCCAGCGAGGCAGGCGCATCATGGTGGCACGGAACCAGGCGGAATCCCCCAACTCCCCCTCCGACAGGGCTTCCACCAATCCCGGCTGGGGCGAAATGCTGCGGGTCTTTGGCCGCATCGGCCTCCTCAGCTTCGGCGGACCCGCCGCGCAAATCGCGCTTATGCACAAGGAACTGGTCGAAGACCGCCCCTGGCTGAGCGAAGACAGCTTCCTGCGCGGCCTGTCCTTTTGCATGCTGCTGCCGGGACCCGAGGCGATGCAACTGGCCACCTACACCGGCTGGCGTATGCGCGGCACGCTCGGCGGACTGTTTGCTGGGCTTTTGTTTGTGATGCCGGGGGCCGTGGTGATCGGCCTGCTGGTCTGGCTTTACGCGCAGTTCGGCACAATGCCAGCGGTTCAGGCCGCGTTCCTGGGCATCAAGGCGGCGGTGGTGATCATCATCCTGCAGGCACTGCGGCGCCTATCGGCAAAGGCGCTGCACAATTCTCTCGACTGGATGCTGGCTGCCGGCGGATTTGCGGCCCTGTTCTTTCTGAACGTACCGTTCCCCCTTGTGGTTCTCGCGGCCGCTGTCATCGGCCTCTTGCGCCGCCCTGCCACCGACGCCGCCTCTGCCGCCACCCCGGCCCCGTTTCGCGCCGCCGCCACGCTGTCCACCGTTGCACTGTGGGGGGCCTTGTGGCTGCTGCCGCTGTTGGCGCTGGAGCTGGCAGGCGCGGATTTCCTGAGCGATCTGGGCTGGTTCTTTGCCAAACTGGCGGTGGTCACCTTTGGCGGTGCCTATGCGGTGCTGGCCTATATCAGCCAGACCGTGGTCAGCCAGTTCGGCTGGATTACCGCCGGGCAGATGATCGACGCGCTTGGCCTGGCCGAAACGACCCCCGGCCCGCTGATCCTCGTGACCCAATTCGTGGCAATGCTGTCCGGCCTCACGAAACAGGGCACCGCCCTTTTCCTCGCAGCCGGTGCCGTCGCGCTCTGGGCGACATTTGTTCCATGCTTCCTGTGGATCTTCGCCGCCGCCCCATACGTCGAGCGTATCGCCACGCACCCGCGGTTGGGACAGGCGCTGAAGGCCGTCACCGCCACTGTCGCCGGTGTCATCCTGAACCTGTCGTTGTGGTTCCTGATCCACGTGGTCTTTGAACAGACGCGGACATTGGAGCATGGGCTGCTGCATCTTCCAGTCCCGGTCTGGAGCAGCGTGGACCCCGTTGCAGCCGCCCTTGTGCTGTTGGCGCCCGCGGTCGGATGGATCTGTCGTGGCAACCTGCCGACGCTTCTGGTGGCGATGGCGGTCGCGGGTCTTGCCCTGGCGCAATTCCCGTTTGCAATCAGCTGACTGCACGGGACTAGCGAGCAATCGGACCGGGGCAAAAAAATCTCCGTCAGCGTCGCAGGCTGCCCTTTTGTTTCCGCCAAAATCTCTTATGCTTAACGCAAAATGAACAAAGGGTGACTGCATGTCCCGTGAAATTGACTATGGCAACCTGATGCATTCTGCGATGCGCGGCCTGATCCGGACCGTGCTGCAGGACGTTTCCGAGAACGGCCTGCCTGGCAACCACCATTTCTTCATCACGTTTGACACCGATCACCCGGACGTGGAACTGGCAGACTGGCTGTCGGACCGTTATCCGGGCGAAATGACGGTCGTCATGCAGCATTGGTTCGACAATCTTGTCGTCGATGAGGATGGCTTCGCGGTCACGCTGAATTTTGGCGACTCGCCCGAGCCGCTCTACATCCCCTATGACGCAATCCGCACCTTCGTGGATCCGTCCGTGGAATTCGGCCTGCGGTTCGAAAGCGCCGAAGACGAGGGCGAGACCCCGACCACACTCCCGGACTCCGAAGCGCCCTTCGAAAGCGAGCCTCCGGCCCCGGCGAGCGAAAAGAAAGACGCCGACGTGGTTTCGCTGGACAGTTTCCGCAAGTAAATCGACCTGCCGCACTTGCTGGGCGTCCCGATGGCGGTGGGCGCCGATGGCCCTGGTCAGACCGGGTCACAGGCAAGTGTGCGCACAGTAACCGGGCACCCACTGCCGCGCCAATGGCGGGCATCGGATCTCGATTGCCGCCACCGGCTGGTTACAGGCGGGTCAGAAATGCCTCTATTTTACGGCGGATTTCGCCGTTCAGCCGGGATACGTAGACCAGATCCAGTCCGCCTTCGGCCAAGGTCCTGTCATATTGCTGGATCTCGTAGTCGCCGTTGGGGTGGATGAACATCGAAAACACCGTCAGCGTGTCGCCGTCGATCCGCCCCCAGACAAAGGGCTCCCCCGCCATCGGGTCCAGCGGCACCGCGTGGCCAAAGACGTTGCGCCGCATCGCCGCCGAAAACACCCCGGATCGGTTGCTGGGCTGAAACTCGATCTCGTAGCTTTTGGTCTTTCTGCGGCCATCGCCTTTTTCCGTGGTCGCAACCCATTTCAGCACGAACCCCTTGGAGGTCTCACGGATCGTGACGCTGATGTCGCGCGGCACTTGCTGTCCGTCAGCAGCCTCGATCTCGACTGATCCCGAATATTCACCCGCGAACTGACCAATCTCGGCTGCGCAGACAGAAATCGGCGCCCAGACCACCACCAGCGCCATTACATGTGCCACGATGCGCAGGCGGATGGCCATGCCACGAGCCTTCAGCCACGAGCGCATGTTTCGAAGGCTCACGCACATCCGGGGGGACCCTGTCAAAGAACGTGGCACGTCAAATCCTTCCTCACCTTCCATAAGATACCCGCCGTTACATATTGCGCAGTGACAGGCATCAAGAACAGGGCTCTGCCCCCGCAGGCCCGATGATTATGCGAGATTTCTGAACATTTCGCAAAATGCGCGCCGCAAGGATCATAGCAGATACTCCCCGACTTGCAGGGGGTGCGATTGCGACAATTGCACTCTATACCTCGCGGGGCAAAACACTATGCTGCGCGCGACTGGCCAATTGCGCCTGTGCAGCGCGCAGGCTAAACGGCATACAGACGCATACAACGAGAGAGGCGACGGATGACCGGCACCCGTACCGAAACCGACAGCTTTGGCCCGCTTGAGGTCCCCGCAGACAAATACTGGGGCGCGCAGACGCAGCGCTCGATCATGAACTTCCCGATCGGCTGGGAAAAACAGCCCGTGGCCATCGTGCGCGCGCTTGGCGTGATCAAGCAGGCCTGCGCCATGGCCAACAAGGCGTCCGGCAAGCTGGACGCAAAGATCGCCGATGCCATCATTCAAGCCGCCAGCGAAGTTGTCGCGGGCAAGTTCGACGACAACTTCCCGCTGGTCGTCTGGCAAACCGGTTCGGGCACCCAGTCCAACATGAACTCGAACGAGGTCATCGCCAACCGCGCGATCGAGATCCTCGGCGGCGAGATTGGCTCCAAAGATCCGGTACACCCGAACGATCACTGCAACATGGGCCAGTCCTCGAACGACACCTTCCCGACCGCGATGCATATCGCCACCGCGATGATGGTGCGCGACGTGCTGGTGCCGGGGCTGACCAAGCTGGCGGAAGGGCTGGAGCGGAAGTCCGAAGAGTTCAAGGACATCATCAAGATCGGCCGCACCCACACTCAGGACGCGACCCCGCTGACGCTGGGCCAGGAGTTCGGCGGCTACGCGCATCAGATCCGCCAGGGGCTGGCACGGGTCGAGGCCGCAATGCCCGGCATCTACGAGCTGGCACAGGGCGGCACCGCGGTGGGCACCGGCCTGAACACCCAGAAGGGCTGGGCCGAAGAAGTGGCCGCCAACATGGCCGAGATCACCGGCCTGCCCTTCGTAACCGCTCCGAACAAGTTCGAAGCGCTGGCAGCGCATGATGCGATGGTGTTCCTGTCGGGCGCGCTCGCGACCATCGCGGGCAGCTGCTACAAGATCGCCAACGACATCCGCTTCCTCGGCTCCGGCCCGCGTTCGGGCCTGGGCGAGCTGATCCTGCCGGAAAACGAGCCGGGCTCCTCGATCATGCCGGGCAAGGTCAACCCGACCCAGGCCGAGGCGCTGACCCAGGTTGCCGCGCATGTCATGGGCAACGACGCGGCCATCAAGTTCGCAGGCTCCCAGGGCCACTTCGAGCTGAACGTCTACAACCCGATGATGGCGTACAACCTGCTGCAGTCGATCCAGCTGCTGGGTGATGCGGCCGACAGCTTTACCGAACGCATGCTGAATGGCATTCAGGCCAATGAGCCGCGCATCGAGAAACTGATGAAGGAAAGCCTGATGCTGGTGACAGCCCTGGCACCGACCATCGGCTACGACAACGCCACCACCGTTGCCAAGACCGCGCACAAGAACGGCACGACGCTGAAAGAAGAAGCGATCAAGCTGGGCTTCGTGGATGAAGCCACCTTTGACGCGGTGGTCCGCCCCGAACAGATGATCGGTCCCAAGGACTGATGGGCAAGCCGGTCAATCTGAACCGGTACAGAAAGACAAAGGCGCGGGCCGAGAAAAAGGCCCGCGCCGACCAGAATGCCGTGGAATTCGGGCGTTCCAAGGCGGAAAAGGATCTGGCCAAGGCGCGCAAGGCGCAGGACGTCCGCCGCCTCGATGGCCACAAGCGTGACGAATGACCGGGCGGCCGAAGAAACACTCGCTCACCCTGCGCGGCCATCGCACATCCGTGTCCTTGGAAGACGAGTTCTGGGACGCTTTCCGAGAAATCGCCGCGCAAGATGACCGTGCGATCAACGACCTGGCGGCTGAAATCGACGAAAGCCGCGGGGACGACTGTGGTCTGGCTTCGGCCATCCGGCTTTTCGTGCTGCGCCGACTGAGAAGCGGTTGAGACCGCGGGACTTCTGATCGTTACCCGCCTTTCCCGCCCCCTCATCTGTGTCCACCAGTTTCTCCGGCTTCTCCCGGCTCAGCGTTCTACAATCTCCAGCCAAATGCCGTTCTTGGACCGGACGGTCAGGTGGGCGGCGGGGATCGGTTCCCGCCCCGCCACGGTGCGAACGCGGAAATGGCGCAGGATCATCGACAGGATCAGCGCGCCCTCCACCATCGCGAACCCCGCCCCCGGGCAGACCCGCGGGCCGGCCGAAAACGGAATATAGGCGTCGCGTTGGCACTGCTTGCCGTTCGGTGTCTCCCACCGGGACGGATCGAAACCATCCGGGTTGTCCCACAGCCGCTCATGCCGGTGCAGGTGCCAGGGACTGAGCACCATCTGCGATCCCGTCGGGACGTCCCGGTTGCGAAAGCGCGCAGGACAGGCCGCCTCGCGCACCATCATCGGCACCGGCGGATAGAGCCGCAGCGCCTCACGAAAGACATCCCGGCTGCGTCGCAGCTTCGACACGGCCGCAAAACTGTCGTCCTCGAGCGCTATGGCCTCCTCCGACAAGACCTCCTGCCATTCGGGATACAGCGCCACGAGGTATAGCGCCCAGGCCAAGGCGGAGGCGCTGGTCTCATGCCCTGCCAGAAAGAAGATCGCCACCTGATCGACCATTTCCGCTGCAACAAACGCCCCCCCGGTCTCGGGATCCCGGGTTGTCATGATCTTGGTTGCAAGATCATCCGGCGCCTGTCCTGCGTGGATCGCATGCATCCGCTCGTCGGTGAGCTGCGCGATCAGCCCCCGAATGACCGCCGCGTTGCGCCGGGTGCCGCGACGAAAGAAGCGCGGCATCCAGCCTGGCAAGCGCACAAAGGCTGCAAGATTCAGGATCGGCTGGCTGCGCTGATAGTCGCGAAACCGGTGGAAGACCTCTGCGGCGACCTCGTGTTCGATGGGGATCGAAAAGAGCGTGCGAAAAATCACATCGGCCGCGACATGCGAAGCCTCGGCCTCGATCTCGACCTGCCCCTGCCGATTGCGCAGCCGTGCCACCATGGCCTCGGCAGCCGCGCGCATCGCCGGGTAGGTGTCCTTCAGCCTGCCACCCTCGAAGGCGGGGTCGATGATGCGGCGCTGACGTTTCCACTCCGCCCCGTTGGTCAGAAACACGGATTGACCCAACAGCGGTTTCAAGCCTTCCGCAATACGGTTCGATTTCGGAAAGTCCTCGGGGCTGTCCTTCAGCAGCCGTTTCACCAGTTCGGGTTCATTGACCAGGAAGCTGCGAAAGAAAGGCGTGCGAAACTCCGCCATCCACGCGCGATACAGGCGGGCCGGCTGCGCCGAAAGGATGTCCTGGCGAAACAGGCGCGCGTACCGCCAGAGCGACACGCGGTCCGCGCGGGCGGCGGGTTTGGGTGGCTGAGGCGCCGTCATCTGGCGGCCACAGAGGTGAACTTCGACACCGGCACCTCGATGCGCGAGCGAGAAGGTTTGCGGCCCTCGAAGCGCTCGGCCAGGGTCAGCGGCCCTGCCGTGATGCGGAAATAGTCGTAGTCACCGGGCTGATCGAAAGCACACAGGTACTGAAAATGCAGCCGAAAGAAACGCCAGCGCAGCTGTTTCCAACGCGCCGGGCTGAGCGTCTGGGTGAAGGCGGCAGAAATCACCAGTGGCCAGCGTTTCGCCTCAGGCGCGACACCGCTTACCGCGACCGGATCGCAGAGCGCAAAGGCGCAGCCATCGCCGGGCGCTGTGACATCGACCCACGTCAGCTCAGGTCGCTGCGACAGATATTGCAGATCGGCGCGCAGGCGCTGCGCGCGTGGCAGGAACGAAACCATCGGCACGACCTGCCCGAGGCTCAGGAACCCCAGGGCCGGGCCATCCTGCGGCCTCCCCGCCCGGAGCACGTCCGCCAGCACGGAGACCCCCACATGCGCGCCGGAGGAATGGCCGACCACCAGCACCTCATCCAGATCGGGGTCCTGCAGTGCGGCAGCGATCCGATCGCCGAACGCAGCCATTCTTTCTTCCATCTGCGGTGCAATCGCGCCCTTGTCGGCGGCAGAATGCGCATAGTCATGCATCAGGTAGTAGGCAAAGAACCTGCCGTCCTGCTTCTTGAACCAGCGTAGCAACACGTACCCTGCCGACAATCCAAGGCACCATCCCAACACCGCACTGGCGGTCCCATGCACCCCTACCGCCCCCGCCAGCGGCCCGATCGTTTGGGCGACGCCCCAAGCCAGCAAAAGCGCAAGCAGTGCCTGCAGCAACAGCATTCCAACAGGATAGAGCGCGGCGATCACCGGCCCCTTGCGCAGCCGCATCAGCCGCCGCAAGGCGCCCGTTGAGATATAGATCCAGGCCGTCTGCAAAAGTTGCCAGTACGTCCCGGGGATTGTCGCGGTCATGCTGTGGCGGACGATGTCCGACCAGACCAGAACCTCGACCTCGGCCGCGGTGACACGGCCATCGATCTCCGCCTGAACGTCCCAGCCGAAACCGCCGGGGCCGCTTTTCCCTTGCACCGCAAGGCGGTAGCCCGAGATCTTCGCCTGAGCGGCACCTTCCTTGCGGTAAAGCTCCCGGTAGCGACGCGGGTGAATAGGGTCATAGCCGGGAATGTAGAACACCCGCCGCCTGCGCACATGTTGCTGAAGGAAGCTGCCTTGATCCACGCCCTGCCCTGAACTCTTTTCGTTGCCCTAACTGCCTGCGCACCAGCCTAGCAGCGGTTTTCGGCAAGAGTAAGGCCCGCAGTGACCCGCGATGGCGCCGCGTCAGCCCAGAACTGCAAGTGCCGGGAACGTCTCCAGCAACCACCATGAAAAGGTGGTGAACAGGCCGGTGACCAGCATCACCCCGACAAACAGCAGCAGCCCGCCCATTGCCTTCTCGATAACACCCATGTGGCGCTTCATCCGGTTCATCAGCACCATCGAGCGGTTGAGGAATATCGCCGCCAGCAAGAACGGCACGCCAAGGCCTGCGGCATAAACGCCGAGCAAAATCGTGCCCCGGCTTACCGAAGCCTCGGAGGCAGCCAGCGACAGGATCGCCCCCAACTGCGGCCCAATGCAGGGGGTCCAGCCAAAGGCAAAGGCGAGCCCCAGGACGTAGGCCCCCAGTGCCGAACCGCCGGATTCGCCCGCCTCCATCCGCGCTTCGCGGTCCAGCAAGGGAATGCGGAAGACCGACAGGAAATGCAGGCCGAAGATGATCACGACAACACCAGAGACCTGGGCAAACAGTTCCTGGTTCTGCAGCACAAAGGCGCCGAAGGCCGAGGCCGTGAAGCCAAGCAGCAAGAACACCGTCGACAGGCCGAGGACAAAGAACAGCGCCGCAATGATCGCCTTGCGCCGGGCGGCCACGGTGCCCTGCATCTCGCCGATGGTCACGCCGCTCATGTAGGCCACATAGGGCGGCACGATCGGCAGCACGCAGGGCGACAGGAAACTGATCACGCCGCCCAGCAGCGCCACCAGCATGGCAGGGAGCAGCCCTGCGTCGATGATCTCGATTCCAAACATGCCCCGACTCTTATTCGAGCAATCGGCCAAGGTCACGCGACCGGTGGTCACATCCTTGTGGACAGCTTGAAACTTCCCGCTTATCTGGACCGCATGAGCGAGATCGAAGAAACCCTGGATGCCATCGGGCTGCTGTGCCCCCTGCCCGTGTTGAAAGCGCGCAAGCGGTTGAAATCCCTGCAGCCGGGTGCGGTTCTGCAAGTTCTGGCGGATGACCCGGCGGCGGTGGTCGACATGCCGCATTTCTGCCACGAGGCAGGGCATGAGTATCTTGGGCAAAAGGACGGCGGGACCCATCAGGTCTACCTGATCCGCAAAGGCGGCTAAAACCACCGCAAAGTCACAAAGTATGATTTGCGACCCGAGGTTCGAAGGCTTTGGGAACCAAACATCTGTGCGTCGACCAGAAGCGTCGCATCCGACGTCTGCGCCAAAACAATAGACCTCAACTATCGGCACAAAAAAGGCAGGCCCGCAGGCCTGCCTCTTTAACTCGACGTGGATCCGTCGACGGTCTAGCGATCAGCTTCCCATCGACCACCAGCCGCGGCGCTTGGGCTTTGGCGGGGTTGCCGGTTCGGCTTCCGCCCCCGCGCCTGCCAGTGCCGGTTCCGGCGCTTTTTCTTCCGCCTCAGGCTTGGCTTCAGGCTCGACGCTCTCAGCCTCAGTCGGAACACTGATGTCTTCTGCAGACGGCTGGAGCTCTTCTTCTGCCGCGGTCACCTCAACGGTTTCCTCGTCCGACGCAGCGGTCTCTACCTGCTCGGTCGCCTCAGGCTCAGCTGCCGTTTCTGCCTGCTCCGCCTCCGCGTCACCCGGCGTATCGCCGACCTCCGCGTCTGCACTGGCCTCTGCGGTTGGCGATGCCGTCGTCAGATCAGCGTCCTCGGCAGTTGCGGCCTCACCTTCCGAAGCCTCTGCAACTTCAGTCACCGGTGCCTCTTGTGCGACTTCCGCCTGCGAAGACGCATCGGCCTCTTCAGCCTGCTCGGACGGTGCGTCCGTAGCCGCCGCCTCGGTCTCAGCTTCGGTCGACTTCGGCTTGGACCTGCGCGACCGGGTCCGGGTGCGTGTCGGCTTTTTCTTTTCCTTCACCTCGTCGGCAGTCTCGCCTTCCGGGGCGGAGGTGTATTCAGCGGCCTGCGTCTCATCTGCAGCTTCCTCAGCGGAGCCCTCGGCCGTGTCGCCAGATTGATCCTGGCTTCCAGCGGCCTGATCGCCATTGCTCGCCTCACCGTTGCCGGACTTGCGGCGACGACGGCGACGACGCTTGCGCTTGGGCTTGTCTTCCTGCGCAGCCTCTTCCGACACCTCGGCCGCGGCTTCAACCACGTCTGCAGGTGCCTCCTCTTCCGCGCTGGAAGCCCCTTCGGCGTCGACCTGATCCATGATCGAGGTATCCACCGACACCACAGGTGCCGTTGCCGCCGGGACGGTGCGCGACGCGGTCTTGAACTTTTCAAGAACGAAGTCAGGGCTGACCAGATGCGGATCGCCTTCGATGCGCACGGACAGGCCGTAACGCGCCTCGATCTGGGCGATATGCTCGCGCTTCTGGTTCATCAGGAAGTTGGCGATGGACACCGGGCAGCGTACCAGCACCTCGCGGGAGCGGCGGCGGGTGCCCTCTTCCTCGATCTGGCGCAGGATCGACAGCGCCATGGAGTCGTCGGATCGGATCAGGCCGGTGCCGTGGCAATGCGGGCACGGCGCGGTGGTCGCCTCGATCATGCCGGGGCGCAGGCGCTGGCGCGACATTTCCATCAGGCCAAAGCCCGAAATCCTGCCTACCTGGATGCGGGCGCGGTCGGTCTTCAGCTTGTCCTTCATGCGCTTTTCGACGGCGGCGTTGTTCTTGCGCTCGTCCATGTCGATGAAGTCGATGACGATCAGACCCGCCAGGTCGCGCAGACGCAGCTGGCGCGCCACTTCTTCGGCAGCCTCCAGGTTGGTCTTGAGCGCGGTTTCCTCGATCGAGCCTTCCTTGGTGGCGCGACCGGAGTTCACGTCGATCGCCACCAGCGCTTCAGTCACGCCGATCACGATGTAGCCGCCGGACTTCAGTTGAACGGTCGGGTTGAACATGCCGGCCAAATAGCTCTCGACCTGATAGCGCGCGAACAGCGGCAGCGCTTCCTGGTAGTGCTTCACGTTCTTCGCGTGGGACGGCATGATCATCTTCATGAAGTCCTTGGCGATGCGGTAGCCGCGTTCGCCCTCGACCAGGACCTCATCGATCTCGCGATTGTAGAGGTCGCGGATCGAGCGTTTGATCAGATCACCCTCTTCATAGATCTTGGCGGGCGCGATGGACTTCAGGGTCAGCTCGCGGATCTGTTCCCAGAGCCGCTGCAGGTATTCATAGTCGCGCTTGATCTCGGCCTTGGTGCGTTTCGCCCCGGCCGTGCGAACGATCAGCCCCGCGCCGGTCGGCACGTCGAGCTCCGTCGCAATATCCTTGAGCTTCTTGCGGTCGGCCGCGTTGGTGATCTTGCGGGAAATGCCACCGCCGCGCGCGGTGTTGGGCATCAGCACGCAATACCGGCCTGCCAATGACAGGTAGGTGGTCAGCGCCGCGCCCTTGTTGCCGCGCTCTTCCTTCACGACCTGCACCAGCAGAACCTGGCGGACCTTGATCACTTCCTGAATCTTGTAGCGACGCGGACGCGGTTTGCGCGGCGGACGGATGTCTTCGCTGTCATCCTCGTCGGCAACGGATTCGATGCTGTCATCCTTGGTGACGGCATCGGCGCGCTGCCCTTCGGCGTCGTCTCCGACTTCTTCCGGGTCGACTACGTCGCCGATGACGTCATCGGCGGCAGGCGCAGCCTTGCCGCGCGACCTCGAGCGGCTACGCGACCGCCCCTTGGGCTTGGCCGCAACGGCCTCTTCGACCTGTGCGTCTTCAGCCGGTGTGTCTTCAGCCGGTGTGTCTTCAGCCTGAGCTTCTTCGCCCTCGGCCTCGTCAACCTGGGGCTCTTCGGCATCCGAAGCCGGGGCACTGTCAGACGCCGCCTTATCCTCGGCTTCGGCGACACTGGCATCGCCAGCCTCTTCGCCCGCCGGGGCGGATGCGTCGGAAGCCGCCTCGGCTTCGGCCGCGTCGGCGGTCTCCGCAGCGGGTGCGCTGTCCTCGCTCGGCGCGTCCACGCCGGTGTCCTCAGGCACCTCCGCCAGCTCCGCGGTCGACTCGTCAGCGGTTTCGGTGCTCTCGGTCAGGTCAATGGTTTCCATCCCGGCGATTTCAGCGCTGTCGCTGTCCGGGGTTTCCACGTCCTTCGTTTCCACCACATCGTCAGACGATGCATTGGCTGCCTTGGAGGCCGGTTTCGAGCGGCGGCTCCGCTTGGGCTTGGCGGGTTTGGTCTCTTCTTCCTCGTCGCGCGCGCGCATCGCCTCGGCATAGGCGCGCTCCTCTTCCATCAGCGCCTCGCGGTCGGCGACGGGGATCTGGTAGTAATCCGGGTGAATTTCGGAAAACGCCAGGAAACCGTGGCGATTGCCGCCATAGTCCACAAACGCCGCCTGCAGCGACGGTTCGACGCGCGTTACCTTGGCGAGGTAGATATTGCCAGCAAGCTGGCGCTTGTTCTCAGACTCAAAGTCGAATTCCTCAACCTTGTTTCCATCCACCACCACAACGCGGGTTTCTTCCGCGTGGGTGGCGTCGATCAGCATTTTCTTGGCCATTGGTCCTTGGTGCATCTACCCTGCGCGCCCGCAGGCCCCTGCTACCAGGTGGCCGCGCGCGTTTTGGGTGATGTCTTGTCAGGGCGATCTCGGACGGCGCGGTGCAGCAGGTGGTCCCGGAAACAATGCCCGGCCTTCCTGCCTCAGTGCTCTTCGCTCTCGCGCGCGTCATCGCGGTTCTTCTCCGGCAGGTGGGTCGTGCCCGGCCCTGCCACATTATCCCTTTGCCGGGTTTCCCGGCTTGGGCGTGAAACTGCCCTCTGCGTCAGAGGGCCAATCGGTCTGACAGTGGTGATCGCGGATTATGCCGGAGGACTACCAAAGTCAGCGAAACTCATCAGAACGGGGCGAACCTCGATGCGGTTCGCAGCCCGTTGGATCAGCATAAGGCCTGTGGATAGGTAATGACAATGGGCATTCGTCACCGGCAGTACTTAAAATGAAAACAGCCCATCCTTACCGGACAGGCTGTTAAAGTTTGCTCAATTTTCGGACCACTCGCCCGGCTACCCCTCCCGATTTGCGAAGCGAAGCAGCCGTGATGCCATCCGGGCGGCAGGCCTCGCGGCTCCCGCGACGCCTAGCCCAGGTAGTCCGACCGCTGCAGGCCGTATTTCGCCATCTTCTCGTTAAGCGTGCGCCGCGGCAGACAAAGCTCTTCCATCACGCTGGCGATAGAGCCCTTGTGACGGCGCATGGTGTTGTCGATCAACATCCGTTCGAACGCCTCGACATACTCCTTCAGAGGCTTGCCCTCGGTGGTCATCACCGGCTGCATCTCCTCGTGATCCGACATCAGAAGCGACGCGATGGTGCCCGAGCCCCGGCGCGATTGCAGAACCGCGCGTTCGGCAATGTTGATAAGCTGCCGGACGTTGCCCGGCCACGGGGCCTGCAACAGCTGTGCCGCCTCCTGGGCGCTCACCTGCGGCGCATCGCAGCCGTATTCATCTGCGAACTGCTCGGACAGGCGGGTAAACAGGGTGAGGATGTCCTCGCCCCGCTGCCGCAGCGGCGGCACGGTGATGCGCAGCGCTGCGAGGCGGTAGAACAGATCCGGGCGCAGGGCATCCTCGCAGGTCTTGCCAGCCTCCTGCAGGTTCGAGATCGCGATGATCCGGGTTTCCGCAGGCGTGCCCTGCTCGTTGATGACGCTCAGCAGGCGCGCCTGAAGGGTTTCCGACAGCGCTTCGATATCCTCCAGCACCAGGGTGCCCCCGCGGGCTTCTTCAATCGCGGGCAACATGCTGTCTTCCGGCTGCATGGGGCCAAACAGGCGTTTGGCCAAGGCATCTTCCTCCAGCGCAGCGCAGGAAATCAGCACGAATTTCTTGCCAGCGCGGCTGCCCACAGCGTGCAGGGCATGGGCCACCAGCGTCTTGCCGGTGCCGGTCTCGCCGTCGATCAGCACGTGGCCGTCGGCCTGGCCCAGATCCAGGATATCCTCGCGCAGACGCTCCATCACCGGGCTCTGGCCGATCAGCTTCTTCATGATCTGCCCGCCATCCGACAGCTCACGGCGCAGGGCACGGTTGTCCATGGTCAGCCGTCGCGCGCTGGTCGCACGTTTGGCCAGCTCCGACATGCGGTCGGGGTTAAAGGGTTTCTCGAGGAAATCGAACGCCCCGACCCGCATCGCTTCCACCGCCATCGGCACATCGCCGTGACCGGTGATCATGATTACCGGCAGCGCCGAGTCGCTGCCCATCAGCTTCTTCAGGAACTGCATGCCATCCATGCCAGGCATCTTGATGTCCGAGATCACGATACCGGGGTAATCGGGTCCCAGCACCTTCAGCGCCTCTTCGGCGCTGGAGAAGGTCTCGGTGTCGTATCCGGACAGCGCCAGCCATTGGCTGATCGACTGCCGCATATCCTGTTCATCATCGACGATCGCGATTTTCATAGCCTGTGCCATGCGCGTCCTCTCTCCATCTTTCTAGGCGCGGTCATTCCGCCGCCTCGATGCCGTCCACCAGGATCGGCAATTGCATCTCAAAAACCGCGCCGCCGTTCTGGCCGTTGCGGGCGGTCAGCCGTCCCCCGAGGTCGTTGACGATCCCCGAAGAGATGGCAAGTCCCAAACCAACCCCATCGCCGGGCTGCTTGGTGGTGTAAAAAGGCTCAAACAGGTTGTCGAAGTCCTTGATGCCCATCCCGTTGTCACGCACCGACAAGGTCGCGGTCTCGCCCGCGGCCAACAGGATCTCCACCTCCGGGTCGTCCACAGACTTGGTGGCGTCCAGGGCGTTTCGCAAGAGGTTGACCATTACCTGCTCCAGCCGCATCCGGTCCCCCATCACCATAACAGGTTCTTCCGGAAGAATGCGGGTGATCTTGACATGGCGCTGACGCAGCTGCGGCTCCATCATCGACAGGCTGGACGCCAGCGCATCCCCAAGATTTACAGGGCTGAACGTGTCTCCGCCCTTGCGCGCATAAGACTTCAGCTGACGGGTGATCGCGCCCATACGCTCAATCAAATCATCAATGCGCCCGAAGGAGGCCAGCGCTTCATCGGGGCGGTTGCGGCTCAGCAGCAACCGGGCACCGGCCAGATAGGTTTTCATCGCGGCAAGCGGTTGATTCAACTCGTGACTGACAGCGGCCGACATCTCGCCCAGGGCGGCCAGTTTCGAACTTTGAGCAAGGCTCTGTTCGGCCACTGCAAGGGTCTTTTGCATGCGTTCTCGCTCGGCAATTTCCCGCTGCAAGCGGGTGTTCAATACGCGAAGCTCTGCCGACTCGCGCTGGAACAGGGCCATCCGCAGCGCCGTCTTGCGGCTCAGGGCATAGAACGCCAGGGCCAGCAGAATGGCGAATCCCATGATTTCCAGCGCCAGCACCGCGTTCACCCGCTCCCGCACGGAGGAGTAGGTGGTGAAGGACGCCATCCGCCATCCCTGGAACGGCACGCGCGTCTCCAGGCGCATCACCGCTTCGCCCTGCAGATAGGCGTCGGGCGGCAGCGCGGTCCAATCGGTGGTTGCCCGGATCGCCCTCTGGATCGCGCCTTCCGGGGTTTGCAGCGTCAGCGCCTCCGCCTCCTTGAGCCCGCGCCAGCGCGCTTCGGTGGCAAGAATGATCGAGCCGGTGCTGTCGCTGACCAGAACCGCATCGGAGATACCCGCCCAGGCGCGCTCGAACTTTTGCAGATCGACCTCGACGACGATGGCCCCCAGCACCCCGGTGGCGTCGATCATGCGGCGTGAATAGGTGAAACGATAGCCGCCGACTTCGCGCGGGATAACGGAGAACACGGTGGATTTTGCCCGCACCGCATCGACGAAATAGGCAGCATTGCGGTGATTTTCGCCCAGCCGGTTGCGGTCGGTGGCCGCCACCGTGCGACCGTCACTGGCCAACAACATGATAGAGGCTGCGCCGATTTCGTCGACGAAGGAAATCAACCGCTGCGTCGACAGCGAAAAATCATTGGATTGCAACGCCGATATCAGTGTCTGATCCCGTGCCAACAGCTGCGGCACGATGGCATGCTGGCGCAGCTCGCTCAGCAAGTTGCCGGAATAGAGCGCCAACCGCAGTTCGGCGCGGTTGCGGGTGCTTTCGGTAAAGCGGTGTGTCAGCGCGCGGTTGGTCGTCCAGACGGTAACCGCCGCCGCGGCCATGAACACCAGCAGCGCAAGCCGCGCGCGCCACGAAATCGTGCGCGATCGGGCCTTGGATCTGGTCTGTTTCAAATCATTGCGCGGGGCGGACATAATCCATACCTATTGCGGCCGCCCCGCCTTCTCAAGTCACGCGGCAGCGACCATGCCCGCCAATGCGCGGAACATTGCTGCCCCGTCGGTGCCGCCATGGCCTTCGTCCGCGGCCCGCTCCGGGTGCGGCATCATGCCCAGAACTCGGCGGTTTTCCGACAGGATCCCCGCGATGTCCGCAACCGAACCGTTGGGGTTGTCTTCATAGGTGAAGGCCACACGATCCTGGTCCTGCAGTGTCTTGATGGTCGCCTCGTCGGCAAAGTAGTTGCCGTCGTGATGGGCGATCGGCACGCCGATAACATCGCCGGCGTTGTACCCTTCGGTAAAGACGCTGTCGGCGGTTGCGACCTTCAGATCCACGGTGCGGCAGATGTACTTCAGCCCGGCGTTGCGCAGCAGCGCGCCCGGCAGTACCCCGGTCTCGGTCAGGATCTGGAACCCGTTGCAGATACCGATGGCGTAACCGCCGCGCTCCGCGTGGTCGACCACGGCCTTGCAAATCGGCGATTGCGCGGCGATGGCGCCGCAGCGCAGGTAGTCCCCATAGGAGAACCCGCCCGGCACGCCGACGATGTCGACGCCTGCGGGCAACGCGCTGTCCTTGTGCCACACCATCGACACGTCGAAACCGGCCTGCTCGAACGCCACCGCCAGATCGCGGTCGCAGTTGGAGCCCGGAAAGACTACTACCGCCGCCTTCATCACTGCATCTCGATGCTGTAGGATTCGATCACGGTGTTGGCCAGCAGCTTCTCGCACATGGCAGTGACATCAGCCTCGGTGGCGCCCTCGGCCAGCTCCAGGTCGATCACCTTGCCCTGGCGCACGCCTTCAACCTTGTCAAAGCCCAAGGCTCCCAGCGCGTGGCGCACTGCCTCGCCCTGCGGATCCAGAACCCCGTTCTTCAGCATCACATGCACCCGTGCCTTCATCGCATCATCCCTCAGGTTTTCGATGGCGAAGCCCATGCGGACTTCATCTTTCCAGTAATAGTCAAAATCCCGCGGCGCGACCGGCGCAGCGGGATCTGTTTCGTTAGTTCACCAGCGTGGGCTTGCCCGGGGCCGGCGGGTTGTTGGGCATGACACCAAGGCGCCGCGCAACCTCCGAATAGGCATCGGTCAAGCTGCCGAGATCGCGCCGGAACACGTCCTTGTCCAGTTTCTGACCGGTCTTGATATCCCACAGGCGGCAGCTGTCGGGGCTGATCTCGTCCGCGACCACCAAGCGCTGGAAGTCACCGTCGTAGATACGACCGATCTCGATCTTGAAGTCGACCAGCCGGATACCGACCGCCAGGAAAACACCGGAGAGGAAGTCGTTGACGCGCAGCGCGAGGCTCAAAATGTCGTCCATGTCCTGCTGGCTGGCCCAGCCGAAGGCCGCGATATGCTCCTCGGTGACCAGCGGATCCCCCAAGGCGTCGTCCTTGTAGCAGTACTCCACGATCGGGCGCGGCAGTTGGGTGCCTTCGTCGATGCCCAGCCGCTTGGAGATGCTGCCCGCCGCGTAGTTGCGCACGATGACTTCCAGCGGCACGATCTCGCAGCTGCGCACCAGCTGCTCGCGCATATTCAACCGTTTCAGGAAGTGGGTCGGCACGCCGATCTGGGCCAGGCCCAGCATGAAAAACTCGCTCAGGATGTTGTTGAGAACCCCCTTGCCTTCGATCACGTCGTGTTTCTCGGCGTTGAAGGCCGTGGCATCATCCTTGAAATACTGCACGATCGTGCCCGGCTCGGGACCTTCATACAGTGTCTTGGCCTTGCCTTCGTAGATTTTCTTGCGACGCGCCATTGCAAACCTTTCGGGGTCAATGCCGGGAATCCGGCCCTGATATGTGCCGCCCTCATAAGCCAAGGGGGCCTTGGCCGCAAGCGCGCTGCATCGTCCTGCCCTTCCACGACTGCGGGAAACACGGAAGGACGGCGACGATGGTAGCCGCAACCGCGGCGCAACACGATATTCTTCTTGCCCTGCGCCCGTTTCAGGCTCCAATCTTATATATGTATATGTGTATACTTGGGTGAACTGGTAGATGAGGAACGGCCATGACGCTATTCGACGAACGTGAACAGGCCTTCGAAGCCAAATTTGTGCATGATGCAGACATGCGGTTTCGGATACAGGCCCGACGCGACAAGCTCCTCGGTCTCTGGGCGGCCGACCTGCTGGGAAAGACCGGGACGGAGGCGACCTCATATGCACAGTCCGTTGTATCCGCCGATCTGGAGGAAGCCGGCCACGAAGACGTCGTGCGCAAGCTGTCCGCAGATCTCGGCTCCCGCGTGAGCGAGGCGCAAATCCGCGCCAAGCTGCTGGAACTTCTGCCGCAAGCTCAGCTTGAGGTCATGCAGGAAGCCGACTGACGGAGACCCGGCCCATTCCCATGCGCGCGAGCGGGCATCCCCCCACCCGTTGCAACAGGCACGAGCCATATCGAAGAGCGCCGCCTGCCGGGCCCGCGGGACGGACGGCGTTCATAATGAAGATGAATAAAATGGAATTGCCCTTGCGGTCCCGTCGTGACACAGGGGCGGGATACCCTTTTACCGCCCGGCCCGCCGGGCCGGTTAACTGATACGGGAAGAGGCCAATGACCAATACTTTCACCAAGCTGCTGGAAACACACGACGTGCTGCTGGCGGATGGCGCGACTGGCACCAATCTGTTTGCCATGGGCCTGCAGTCCGGCGATGCACCCGAGCTGTGGAACGTGAGCGAGCCCAAGAAGATCATGGCGCTCTACCAGGGATCTGTCGACGCAGGCAGCGACCTGTTCCTGACCAACAGCTTTGGCGGCACCGCCGCGCGCCTGAAGCTGCACGATGCACAAAACCGCGTGCGCGAGTTGAACCGTGCGGCCGCGGAGCTGGGGCGCGAAGTCGCCGACAAGGCCGGTCGCCCGATTGCCGTGGCCGGCTCCGTCGGCCCCACCGGTGAAATCTTCGAGCCGGTGGGCGACATGTCCCATGCCGTCGCGGTCGAGATGTTCCACGAACAGGCCGATGCGCTCAAGGAAGGCGGCGTCGACGTCCTGTGGCTGGAGACGATTTCCGCGCCCGAGGAATTCCGCGCCGCGGCCGAGGCTTTCAAGTTGGCCGACATGCCCTGGTGCGGCACCATGAGCTTTGACACCGCCGGGCGTACCATGATGGGCGTGACCTCTGCCGATCTGGCCAAGCTGGTCGAGGAATTCGACAATGCCCCGCTGGCCTTTGGCGCAAACTGCGGCACCGGCGCATCCGACATCCTGCGCACCGTGCTTGGCTTTGCCGCCCAAGGCACCGAGCGCGCCGTTATTTCCAAGGGCAACGCCGGCATCCCCAAGTATGTCGATGGCCATATCCACTATGACGGCACGCCGGAACTGATGGGTGAATATGCCGTGATGGCCCGGGATTCAGGTGCCAAGATCATTGGCGGTTGCTGCGGCACCATGCCGGATCACCTGCGCGCCATGCGCGAAGCACTCGACACCCGGCCGCGCGGCGACCGCCCCGCGTTGGAAAAGATCGTCGAAGTGCTGGGACCGTTCACCTCCGAAAGCGACGGCACCGGAGACGACGACAACACCGGCGGCGAGCGCCGTTCCCGCCGCCGCCGTCGCGCCTGAGGCAGCGCGGCCCACAGAACAAGCGGCACTGCAAACTGCCTGCGGTGCCGCGTTTCTTTCCCGCAGCCCCTCCCCGCCTGCACCTTGCAATCCGGCTTGAGCGCGCTCAGCCGACTTTTGTGGCGGGACACCTAACGCAGGATCTGAAAGTCCTTCAGCTGCGGATCCGGCTCAACCTTTTCCGTTCGCACATCCGTGACCGAGGCCGCTCCCGGGCCACGCCCCATGCGTCTGACCATGTCCGCGACGCTGGCCGCTGGCCCGATCAGCAACGCCCGCACAGATCCATCCGGCTCATTGCGCACCCAACCCGTCAGCCCGTGGCGGAGCGCCTCCGCCCTGGCCCAGGCGCGGAAGGCCACGCCCTGCACGCGTCCGGTCACGCGCGCCTTTACTGCTACGGCAGACATAGCCCACCTTCCTTTCCACTAGTGACGCTGCATCATACCACGATCGGCCCGATTTTTCTGTTCCCGAAGCGTCAAAACAGCGCCAGTTGATCACCGGGCTGCGGCGGTCGGGAAAACAGGTCGCAGCGCAGCGGCGGCGTGCGCTCCTGCAGGCCGAGCCGCTTGCAGGCTGCCTTGAACCGCTGGCCAATCATTTCGGCATACCGCCCCTCGCCGCGCATGCGATGGCCCCAACGCGGATCGTAGTCGCGCCCGCCGTGCATTTCCCGCAACCGCGCCATGATCTTGGCCGCCCGACCCGGGACGTGTTCGGCCAGCCATTCCTGCCACAGCTCCGACACCTCGCGCGGCAGCCGCAGCATGATCCAGCTCGCCGCATCCGCGCCCGCCTCCGCACCGGCCGCCAGCAGCGCCTCCAGTTCATGGTCGGTCAGCCCCGGCACCACCGGCGAGGTCATGATCCGCACCGGCACACCCGCATCCGACAGACGCCGGATCGTTGCCAGCCGCCGGGCAGGCAGCGGCGCGCGCGGCTCCATCCGACGGGAGAGATCCGCATCCAGGGTCGTCACCGACACCCCCACCCGCACCAGCCCCAGGGCCGCCATGGGCGCAAGGATGTCGATGTCGCGTTCCACCAATGTGCCCTTGGTGACGATGGCCACGGGATGATTGAAATCGCGCAGCACCTCCAGGCAGGCGCGCATGATCCCCTGATCGCGTTCGCAGGGCTGGTAGGGATCCGTGTTGGTTCCGATGGCGAGCGTCGCGACCTTGTACTTCTGTGCCGACAATTCTCGCCGTAGCACCTCTGCCGCGTTGGGCCGCGCCACCAGGCGGGTTTCGAAATCCATTCCCGGCGACAACCCCAGGTAGGCATGGCTCGGGCGGGCAAAACAATAGATGCAGCCATGCTCGCACCCCCGATATGGGTTGATGGAGCGGTCAAACGGCAGGTCGGGCGAGCGGTTGTAGGAAATCAGGCTGCGCGCGGTCTCAAGCCTCAACTCGGTGGGAATCACCTCAGGCGCGTCGTCCCGCGACCAGCCGTCATCCACGTCCGCACGCCCCATATCGAACCGGCCTGCCGCATTACTGAGGCTGGCACGCGCTTTGCGGCGCATCGGAACGGTCACATCGATGTCTGTCATGGCCACAATATGCGCCATCAAATAGAACAAATAAAGAACAAATGAATGGAAACGAAGATTTCCATGCAAAATCCGAATTATCAAATCGTCATTTTTGCCTCTATACGTCGGTTCGGACTGTAGCAATGTCGCAAATAATGCAGTCGCATAGCGGCAATCTGTCACAAAAGTTCCAAAACTAGGCCAACACGGGGCGCAGCCCGTCAGCAAGGAATAGGCGCATGTCGGACGAAGAAGACATCATCCTCTCGGAACTCGATGACGAGGAGCTCGTTCAACAGATGTTTGACGACCTCTATGATGGTCTCAAAGAGGAAATCGAAGAAGGTGTGAACATCCTTCTCGAGCGCGGTTGGGCGCCTTACGACATCCTGACGAAGTCCCTGGTGGGTGGCATGACCATCGTCGGCGCCGACTTCCGCGACGGCATTCTGTTCGTCCCCGAGGTGCTGCTGGCCGCAAACGCGATGAAGGGCGGCATGGCCATCCTGAAGCCGCTGCTGGCCGAAACCGGTGCGCCGCGCGTCGGCTCCATGGTAATCGGTACCGTGAAGGGTGACATTCACGACATCGGCAAGAACCTGGTCTCCATGATGATGGAAGGTGCGGGCTTCGAAGTCGTCGATCTCGGCATTAACAACCCGGTCGAAAATTACCTGGAAGCCATTGCCGAGCACAAACCCGACATCCTGGGGATGTCCGCCCTCCTGACCACCACCATGCCCTACATGAAGGTGGTGATCGACACGATGGTGGAGCAGGGCCTGCGCGACGATTACATCGTGCTGGTCGGCGGTGCACCTCTGAACGAAGAGTTCGGCAAGGCCATCGGCGCGGACGGCTACTGCCGCGACGCCGCCGTTGCTGTGGAAATGGCCAAGGAACTGGTCGCCCGCAAGCACAACTCGATGAGCGCCTGATTTGGCACGCAAAGGACGCGCAGCCCGCTTGACCGAGCGGGCTGCCTTCCGCCCGCCGACCGGGCGAACACTTGAGGAAAGCTCCCTCACCGAACAGGGTCTGGCTGCCCCTGAGAAAAAGACTGGCCGCATCCTGCTGATCGCCTGCGGCGCGCTTGCGCGTGAAATCCTTGATATCAAGGATAAAAACGGGCTCGATCACATCGACCTCACCTGCCTGCCTGCCAAGCTGCACCTTTTCCCGGAGCAGATCACCGACGCCATCGAAGGCGCGGTGGCCAAGCATTCAGCGGTCTATGACAAGATCTACGTGGTATACGCCGACTGCGGCACCGGCGGCGCGCTGGAGCGCAAATGCGCCGAGCTGGGCGTCGAAATGGTGGCGGGCCCGCACTGCTATTCCTTCTTCGAGGGCAACGACACCTTTGCCCGACACGCCGAAGAGGGCGAAATCACCGCCTTCTACCTGACCGACTTCCTGGTCAAGCAGTTCGACGCCTTCGTCTGGCGCCCGATGGGCCTCGACAAGAACCCGGAGCTGCGGGACATGGTGTTCGGCAACTACACCAAGCTGGTCTATCAGTCGCAGACCAGCGATCCTGCGCTGGTGGAGAAAGCCCGCCACTGCGCCGAACGCATGGGGCTGGCATTCGAACACCGCCACACCGGCTACGGTGACCTGGAAGCCGCCATAACCCGCTGGGCCGAATAGCCGCCCGCATCTTTCCTGAAGTTCACCGCCAAGCACGAGGGGGTACCCCCCCTCGCCCGGCCTCCTCAGGCCTGCGCCATCGCGGTTTCCCGGATCCGCTCGATCATCGCGCGCAGTCCGTTCGAGCGCTGCGCGGACAGATGGTCGTTCAGCCCCAACCGCCCCAGCTCCGCCTTCGCGTCCACCTGGGGAACCTCGGCGACGGGCAACCCATTGTAGAGACTGCGCAGCACCGCGATCAGTCCCCGCACGATCATCGCGTCACTGTCGCCATCAAAGCGGAAGCGGCCACCCTCGACAACCGCATGCAACCAGACCTGGCTTGCGCAGCCATCGACCTTGGTCGCCGGGACCTTCAGCGCATCCTCCAGCGGCTCCATCGCTTTGCCCAGATCGATCACATGGCGATAACGGTCCTCCCAGTCCTCCATGAACTCGAAGTCTTCCACGATCTCTTCAAAGGCGGCTGCGGCCATTGTCGGTCCATCCTCAGTTGCGGCATTTATCGGGACTGTTCAGCACCTAAGCCCCTGCCCCGGCCTTTTCAACCGCTTTTCAAGCTGCACCCAATCGGGTACTTCCTAACAAACACATTTTGAGTAGGGCGGGACAGATGCAAAAACCCTTGGTTTTGACCTTGGCCGGTGCGCTGGTACTGGCGGGGTGCGGCTGGAAGGAGTCGCGGATCAATCCGGTCAACTGGTTCGGCAGATCGGAACCGGTTGAAGTGGTTGCAGCCGAGGGGACCAACCCGCTGATCCCCGAAGAAAGCCGCAAACGCGGCGTGTTCTCACGGCCCGAAGCGGTGGATCGCAGTGTGCTGGCAAATCAGATCACCGACCTGCAGATCGAGCCCACCCCCACCGGCGCCATCATTCGCGCCACCGCGGTCACCAGCCGACAGGGCGCTTATGACGTCGAGCTGCGCCGCGCAGGTGAAGCGACAGACGGTGTGCTCACTCTGGAATTTCGGGTGACATTCCCGCAGGGGCCGACCCCCGTCGGTCCAGCCGCCACCCGCACGGTTCATGCCGCCCGCAGCCTGTCTTCGCAGGAACTGGCAGCCATTCGCATCGTCAGGGTGAATGGCGCGACGAACGCGCGCGAAAGCCGCCGCCGCTGATGAAAAAACGGCGCCCTGACAACAGGGCGCCGTTTTCCTATTAAGTTTCCGCGTTTTACCTCGACGTGCAGGTCTGCACGCCCGCAGGATATTACAGCTCGACCACCTGCACGGCCTGCCCCTTTGCAGCCAGCGCAATTTGGCCCTCGCACAGCCGCAAGGCATCCTCTCCGAACACCTCACGGCGCCAGCCGCGAAGCGCCCGCACGTCCCGTTGACCGGCAGCGATCGCGTCCAGATCGGTGCTGGGGGCAATCAACTTGGCAGCGACGCCCTCGGCCTCGGTCTTGGCCTTCAGAAGGACCCGCAGAAGGTCGGCCAGCGCCGGGTTCACCTGCATCTTTTCCTTGCTGCGATCAGGCTTCGGATGGTCTTCCGGCGGGCAAGCCACACCCTTGGCGACCGCCGCGAGGATGCCCTCGGCAATCGCGCCCTTGCGGGCTTCACGCAACAGCAGACGGGAGCCGCCAAGCTCGGCCGGGGTGCGCGGCTTGGTCGAGGCCAGCTCCACCAGCGCATCATCCTTGAAGACCCGGTTGCGCGGTACGTTGTTGCTCTGGGCGTATTCCTCGCGGAACGCCGCAAGTTCCCGCACGACCGCCAGGAACTTGCCCGACGTCGTTCTGGTCTTGACCCGCTTCCAGGCTTCCCTGGGCTGGATATCATAGGTCGCAGGGTCGGTCAGAACCTGCAATTCCTCGGCCACCCAATGGGACCGGCCACTCTTTTTCAGCTCGGCTGCAAGGAATTCGTAGATCTTGCGCAGATGGGTCACATCCGCCAGCGCATAGGTCTTTTGCGCCTCACTCAGAGGGCGGCGTGACCAGTCGGTGAAGCGCGAGGTCTTGTCCAACCCCTGCTTGACGATCTTGCGAACCAGGGTCTCGTAGCCTGCTTGCTCGCCAAAGCCGCAGACCATCGCAGCCACCTGGGTGTCGAACAAGGGCTTGGGAAAGACCCCCGCATCGACCCAGAAAATTTCCAGATCCTGCCGGGCCGCGTGAAACACCTTGACCACATTTTCATCTCGGAAGAGATCGTACAGAGGCTCCAGCGAAATCCCCTCCGCCAGAGGGTCCACCAGCACGGCGTCGTTCTCGCCGTCGCCAGAATAGGCCAGCTGGATCAGACACAGCTTGGAGTAATAGGTGCGTTCACGTAGAAACTCAGTATCCACAGTGACATAGGGGTGCTGGGCGGCGTCTTTGCAGAACGCCTGCAATTCTTCGGTTGTGGTCAGAGTTTTCATCAATAACGACTTTTCAATCTCATCTGGGTCGGCATGTGATACGCGCTTGGCCACGGCAATGCAATCAACCCGGCCAATCGCCGCTCAGCCCAGCAGAACCGGCGTTCTGTCACCCGCCGCGTAACGCCGCAGCACCGCGGGATACAGAAGATGTTCCTGCACCAATACACGCGCAGCGAGCGTGTCCGGGGTGTCATCCGATTGCACTGGCACCCTTGCCTGACCGAGGATCGGGCCGTCATCCAGACGCGGTGTGACCTCGTGGACAGTGCAGCCATGCTCGGCGTCACCCGCCTCCAGCGCCCGGGCGTGCGTGTGCAGTCCCTTGTACTTCGGCAGCAACGAGGGATGGATGTTCAGCATCCGCCCTTCGAACTGGGAGACAAAGCCAGCCGTCAAGACCCGCATGAAGCCGGCCAGGCAGACAATGTCGGCTTCCGCCGCCAGGATCGGCTTTACCAGCTCCGCCTCGAATGCCTCGCGATCGCCCTTGAACGGCCGGTGATCCACCACCGCCGTCTTGACCCCTGCGGCGGCGGCCTTGGCCAGCCCGCCCGCATCGGCGTTGTTGGCCAACACCAGGCACGGGCGCGCGGCGTGGTCCCCGGTCATACTTTCCAGCAGCGACACCATGTTGGAGCCGCCGCCGGAAATCAGGATGGCAACCCGCTTGTGGCTCACAGCAGCTTGCCCGCGTAGCGCATGCCCGCGCCCTTGGTGACGGTGCCGAGGCGCACGACATTCTCGCCCTCGTCTTCCAGCACCTTGACCAGCGCATCCGCACGGTCGGCAGAGACCGACAGGATCATGCCGATGCCGCAGTTAAAGGTTTTCAGCATCTCGGCCTCGGCAATACCGCCGGTTTCGGCCATCCATTTGAACACGGGCGGCAGTTCCCACGCGTTCAGATCGATGTCGGCGCCCAGATCCTCGGGCAGCACACGCGGCAGGTTCTCGGTCAGACCGCCGCCCGTGATATGGGCCAGCGCATGCACGCCCCCTGCCCGCACCGCGGCCAGACACTGTTTGACGTACAGGCGCGTCGGCGTCAGCAGCGCCTCGCCCAGCGTGCCCTCGCCAAACGGGCAGTCTGCGTCCCAGCCAAGCCCCGAAACCTCGACCAGCTTACGCACCAGCGAATAGCCGTTGGAGTGTACACCGTCCGAGGCCAGCCCCAGAAGCATATCGCCCTCCGCCACGCCCTCGGGCAGAGCGGTGCCGCGCTCCATCGCGCCCACGGCAAAGCCCGCGAGGTCAAAATCACCTTCCGGGTACATGCCGGGCATTTCAGCCGTCTCGCCGCCGATCAGCGCGCAGCCAGAGCGCACGCAGCCCTCCGCGATGCCTTCGATGATGCGGGCGGCAGTTTCCGTTTCCAGTTTGCCGGTCGCAAAATAGTCGAGGAAGAACAGCGGCTCGGCCCCCTGGCAGACCAGATCATTCACACACATGGCGACCAGGTCGATACCGACGCCATCAACGTGGCCGGTGTCGATGGCAATGCGCAGCTTGGTCCCGACGCCGTCGGTGGCGCCCACGAGAATCGGATCTCTGTAACCTGCGCCCTTCAGATCGAACAGCGCGCCGAACCCACCCAGCCCGCTGGCCACGCCCGGGCGGTTGGTGCGCTTGGCAGCCGGTTTGATCCGGTCGACCAAAGCGTTGCCTGCATCAATGTCCACACCTGCGTCCGCATAGGTCAGGCCGTTCTTGCCGCTGGTCATCATCTGGCTCCTTCAACTGGGTTGCGCAGCCTTTAACGCAAGGCGCGACAGAAGGGAACAAGGGATTGTGCCACCCCCGCAAGGGTCGCATCAGGCCGGGGATGACGCCCTCCCAAGTGACCTAAAAGCCAAAGCGACACCGTCGGTGGTTGACAGGCTTTCCCATGGCACTCCACGCCCCCCCCACAGCGCAAGTCACTTTGTTTCGGTGCCACACCATGCCGACAGTCAGGCCAGCGTCAGCCAGCGGCGGCCTGCCCGCGCTCAATCACCGCTTGACCTCCCGCGCGGCATTCCCTAACCAGCAAGCGTGGCGGGCCTGTAGCTCAACGGTTAGAGCAGAGCGCTCATAACGCTTTGGTTGCAGGTTCGAATCCTGCCGGGCCTACCATTCCACTAAAACCAATTCACCTGGCCGCCGTCTCCGAAGCCTCGGCCTACGAGGGCCGAGACAGCCCGCATCAGCGCGCGATCACGATATCCGCCTGCAGCCCACCAAGTTCGGCACTTTCGCCCAGTCGCAAGGTACCGCCATGCGCACGCGCCGTATCTGCGACGATGGCCAGTCCCAGGCCAACACCGGACCCACGATCCTGATTGCGCGCCGGATCAAGACGCGTGAAAGGTCGCACCGCATCGCCTCGTTGCTCTGCCGGGATGCCGGGACCGTCATCTTCAACCCTGATGCGCATCGAGCGCTCCGTCAGCGTCAGGGAGACCTTTGCCTGTGAGCCGTACCGCACGGCATTGGAGATCAGGTTTTCCACCGCCCGGCGCATCGGCTGCCGCCGGAGCGTGACTTCCCCACCGCCGGACACCTGCGCCAGCACCACCGGTTTCTCCTGCCGTTGCCAGCCAGCCACGATCTCGGCCACGAAGGCTTCGGGATCCAGCTTCTCCGGCTCGCTGACAGCCGCGCCCCGGGTGAAATCCAGAAACGCATCCAGCAGCGCCTGCATTTCCTCGACGTCGCGCAGCATCGGTGCGGCGTCTTCCGGGTCCAGCAACGCCAATTCCAGCTTCATCCGCGTCAGCGGCGTGCGCAGATCGTGGCTGACCCCAGACAGCATCAGCGTGCGCTGTTCGATCTGGCGTTCGATGCGTGCCCGCATATCCAGGAACGCACTGCCCGCCGCGCGGACTTCCAATGCTCCGGCCGGTGAATACGGGACGACGCGCCCGCGACCAAAAGCCTCTGCCGCGTTGGCCAGGCGTTTGATCGGGCGCAATTGATTCCGCATGTAAAGGAATGAAATCAACATCATGACCAGGCCGAACAGCAACATTGTGACAATCAGCTGGTGTGGCGCTGCGGCTGTCAGGCGACGCCGGTCAAGCACCAGCTCTGCCGGACCATGAACGGTGTCGAAATAAACCCGCACGCGGTGTTCGGGGAGGAACTGTATCGCCAGGAAGGCGGGGAACGCCTTGCTCATCTCCTCTCGTACCACCCGGCCGGAAAACTCCGTCAGCCCGAATACGTCCTCGGGCGGCGCCGCACCGGGGGACAGAAACTGCAGCTGCATGTTCAGGGGATGCAGAATGCCCGAGGCCTGCGCCAAAGCAGCCGTACGGTCCGGCGCGGTGTTGAGGACCTGCTGAACCAGCCGCATTTCGCGCAGGATCGTAGCCGTCATCTGCACCGTGACATCTTCGAGATCGCGCTTGATGAACACGACCGATACCACGATTTGCAACGCCACCACCGGCACCACCAGAATCAGCGCGGCACGCGCATAGAGGCTGCGGGGCACGTATCGTTTGAGCCATTGGAAAATCATGGGCAGACCCTATAGGCTGGCAGGAAAATAGAAAAGACGAACCGGAGAAACGCCCTCCGGTATGCCAACAGCAGGATCAGGCCGATGCAGGCAGACGACGAATTCAACCCAACCGTGGGCACCGCAGAGTTTCTGGAACCCGGCCTGCGCCGCATTCTGGCGCCGAATCCATCCCCGATGACGCACCGCGGGACCAACACCTATCTGCTCGGACACACTGATCTGGCGGTTATCGACCCGGGGCCGCTTTCGGAGAGCCACCTGCAGGCGATTCTCGAAGCGGTGCGACCGGAGCAGAGGATCAGCCATATCATCGTCACCCACAGCCATCTGGATCACTCCCCCCTCGCCGCGCCGCTGTCACGGGCATGCGGCGCGCCGGTGCTGGCCTTTGGCGGCCCGCTGGCCGGGCGCAGCGCCGCGATGACGCGCCTGGCCGAAAATGGCCTGATGGGCGGCGGCGAGGGCATGGACGCCGACTTCTGCCCCGACATCACGCTCAGGGATGGCGAGGTCATAAAAGGCTCCGATTGGGAGCTGGAAGTGATCCACACCCCCGGCCACCTCGGCAACCACATCGCCCTTGCATGGGGGGACGCCTGCTTTACCGCTGATCATGTGATGGGCTGGGCAAGCTCTCTGGTGTCTCCGCCGGATGGCGATCTCACCGACTTCATGGCCTCTTGCCGCCGCCTGCGCGCCCGGGATTGGCGTGTCTTTCACCCAGGCCATGGCCGACCGGTCCAAGACCCAGCCAACCGACTTGACTGGTTGATCCAGCACCGCTTGAACCGCGAGGCCGCAATTCTTGGCGCGTTGAAACAGGGGCCAGCGACGGCCTCGGATCTGGCGCGAATGGTCTATACGGACACCCCCGCCGCGCTCCTGAAAGCCGCTGAACGCAATGTTCTTGCCCATCTTGTCGACCTCACAGGACGCGCTCTGGCGCGCCCGAAAGGGGCCCTGACAGCCGATGCTGTTTTCGAGTGCGCCGATCTCTGATTTTTTTGAAAAAACTTGCTCCTCCCCTCTGGACGACCCAGCGAGAGGCCGCTATACGGCACGCACCGTTCCGGCGTAGCTCAGCGGTAGAGCAGTTGACTGTTAATCAATTGGTCGTAGGTTCGATCCCTACCGCCGGAGCCAAAAGTTTCAAGGGCTTAGCGAACCATCGCTAGGCCCTTTTCCTTTTCTGATGCCTGAGCTGTTTCTGCCCTCCGACCTGAAGCGCTGCTCCAAAATCCCGCCATCGCGAGATCGCTGTTTCAACAAAACAGATGTTCAAGAGGTCGCCGCTCCCGATGCCTATGGCCCGGCACCCAACGGTCTTTGGGCTTGGCAAAAAATCTCGCGAAACCCGCAATTTTCCTCTGGACGCCAAAGAATGATAACTCTATATCACGCCTCACATTCCGGCGTAGCTCAGCGGTAGAGCAGTTGACTGTTAATCAATTGGTCGTAGGTTCGATCCCTACCGCCGGAGCCAACCCCTCTTCATTCGGGTTGGAAGAAAAAAACACCCCATCAGCACAAACATTTTGATCGCTCGCCGAAGGAAACGCGCCGTTACGTTCGCGGCATCGGTCCTGACTCGATCTCGTTGAACACCTCTCCCGTTACCATGCCTTCGTTGGCGGACCGCTAAAGGCAGGCAACGCAGTAAAATCCGATACGCCCCCGCCAGAAAGAAAAATGGAAGGCTTTCGCCTTCCATTTTCTGTTTCAGTCTGCGTCTGCGACACCCTTGGCGCGCAGCCGTGCCCGTCTGGCACGGTAGCTGGGCAGCACCACCAGGATCACTGCCAGCCCCAGAAGGCCAACCGTCATCGGCCGCTCGAGGATGAAGCCGAGCCCATCGTAGAGCTGCATCGAGCGGGCGAAGTTGTTCTCCAGCATCGACCCCAGGATGAAACCGATCAGCAGCGGTGCCAGCGGATAGTCGGCAAAGCGCAGCACGGTGGCGCAGATCCCCAGCCCCACCAGGATCAACAGCTCCGTGGCGTTGTTCTGGCCGATATAGGCCCCCATCAGGGTGAAGAACAGGATGAAGGGAATCAGGTAGTTGCGCGGCACCGCCAGAACCTTGGCGATGTAGGGGATCAACGGCAGGTTCAGGATCAGCAGGATCAGGTTGCCCAGATACATCGAGATGATCACCGCCCAGAAGATCTGCGGCTCATCCACCATCAGCCGCGGCCCCGGCGAGACATTCAGCGCGATCAGCGCACCCAAGAGGATCGCCGTGGTGCCGGAGCCGGGAATGCCCAGCGTCAGGAGCGGCACGAAAGACCCGGTGCAGGCGGCATTGTTGGCGCTTTCCGGCGCCGCCAGCCCCTTGACCGAGCCCTTGCCGAACTGCTCCTGCTCTTCCTTGGAGGCGATGTTGCGCTCCACCGCATAGCCCAGGAAGGAGGCGATGGTGGCCCCTGCCCCCGGCAGCACGCCGATCAGGAAGCCCTGGATCGACTGGCGGCCGATTACCGGGGTGATCGCCCTGGCTTCTTCGCGGGTGATGCGCAGGTCCTTGATCTCGTTGCTGCCGCCTTCGGTGTTGGAGCGCGAGGGATCGAGCACCAGGTACATCGCCTCCGGCAGGGCGAACATCGCCATCGCCAGGGTGATGAAGCCAAAGCCGGACTGCAGGTCCATGACGCCCATGGTGAAACGCGGCATGTTGAACAGTGCGCCCTCGCCCACCGTGGCCATGATCAGCCCCAGAAGCGTCATCAACAGCGCCTTGCCCACCTGACCGGAACCGGCGAAGGCGGCAATCGCCGACAGGCCCACAACCATCAACGCGAAATACTCGGCCGAATGGAACAGCAGCGCCACGCTGGCCAGCGCAGGGGCAAAGATCATCAGCAGGATCGCCCCGATTGTGCCACCGGAGAACGAGGCAATGGCGGCAACGGTCAGCGCCTTGCCCGCCTTGCCCTGACGCGCCAGCGGATAGCCGTCGAAGCTGGTCGCCACGGTTGAGGCAACGCCGGGCGCGTTGATCAGGATTGACGATGTCGAACCGCCGAAGATCGCGCCGTAGTAGACACCCGCCAGCAGGATCAGCGCGGCAGAGGGATCACCGATGGAGATCGCAACCGGGATCATAATGGCGATGATCGACATCGGCCCGAGGCCGGGTAGCATGCCGATAAAGGTGCCGATCAGGCAGCCGCCGATCACCATCAACAGGTTTGTAAGAGAGAAGGCCGTTCCCAGGCCAATCATGATACCTTCGAGCATGTCAGCCTCCGTTCATGAAAAATGCGGGCCAGGGGCTCAGGAAAATGCCCAGGACCTCCTGCACCAGATACCAGACCAGACCGGCCGCAGCGGCGGCAACGGGCAGCAGGATGTGCAGCTTGCGTTCGCCCAGCGCAACGGCGCCCAGCACCAGGAAGCCCACGGTCGAGGGCAGGAAGCCCGCCGGACGCAGCAGCAGCGCATAGGCCACCATCAGCCCCAGCAGCATCAGCGCCTGGCCCAGGTTGTAATCCGTCAGGCGGCGGTAGTTGATGTCCATCGGCTTGGGCTCGTCGGCGCCCTTCTCGAACCCCAGCAGGATGAACAGTGCGGCCAGAATGGCCATCACCGACAGGACCTTGGGGAAGGTGCTGGGCCAGATCGGGTTGTGTTTCATGAACGGCGGCAGCCCCGCGTCCATGGTGAAGAAGGCTGCATAGCCATAGGCTAGGCAGATCATCAGGATGACGAGGGCAATCCAGCGGTCGAGTGCCATTTGCGGCTCCTGTGGTGTATGTTTCGATCAGGCGGGGAGCGTAGCCCCCGCCGCGCGGAGCACGCGGCCCCCGGGAGATTTTTCGGCAATAGGAAAGGGTCTGTGAACCATGGCCTGCGGGACGTGCCCCGCGGCGAAGGCTGATGAGCCAAGGGCCGTATACGGGGAAGGCAGTGCCGTTATCCTCGGAAGGGAGGCCCAGGCCTCGCCTTCCTTTTGCTTTCAATACCCCGGGAGCACGAGGGCGATGCCCCCGCATGCCGCGGCAGCGTCGGGATGGGCGCTCAGAGGAAGCCGAGCTGCTTCATCAGATCGCCAATGACCTTTTCCTGCTCCTCGAGGAAGCTGCGGAAATCATCGCCCGAGTTGTGGATGTTGACCCAGCCGTTGCGCGCCCGGACCTCTTCCCACTCGGGGGTGTCATACATTTTGGCCAGCGCCTCCTGATAGGCGGCGAGCTTGTCCTCGGGCAGACCCGGTGCCGCGAAGAAGCCGCGCCAGTTCACGAAGGACGTGTCCAACCCCTGCTCTTTCATGGTCGGTGCGTCCGGATAGCTGTCGACACGCTCATCCGCGGTAACGCCGATGATCTTCACCTCGCCCGCGTTGGCCAGATCGATTGCCTCGGAGAAACCGGTCGACAGGGCTGCGATCTCGCCCGACAGCAGCGCTGCCATCGCCTTGCCGCCCGCGTCGTAGGGGATGTATTTCACCGCCGTCGGATCCTCGCCCGCGGCCTGCATCACCATCGCTGCGACCAGGTGGTCCATGCCGCCCGGAACCGAGCCGCCACCCACGGCCGTGCCGCGCGGGTCTGCCCGATAGGCTTCCAGCAAATCTTCCATCGAATTGATCGGGCTGTCCTTGCCCACAACGATTGCTGCGTAGTCACCGATGGTGCCCGCCACCAGTGTCAGGTCACGGAAGTTCTGCGGAAACACGCCGGTGAGCGAGCGGATCACGATCGGGGTGGAGTTCACCATCAAGGTGCCGTGGTTGCTGTCGGCGTTTTCGATCAGGTAGCCGATTGCCTTGCCACCGCCGCCGCCGGACATGTTTTCATAGGATGCCTTGCCCACCAGTCCGGATTTGGTCAGCGCCTCACCGGTGCCGCGCGCGGTTCCATCCCAGCCGCCGCCAGCGCCGCCGGGGATCAGGAAGTGGATGCTATCAACCACCTGCTCTGCCGCCTTCAGCGGGCTGCCGAATGCCAGTGCCGCCGCCGCGGCGGCCATCGCCACCCGGCGTGTAAGGGTAAATTTCGTCATTATGTCCTCCCATTTGACAAAGCGCGGTTTTGCCGCCCATGACTGAAAGGGAACACAGCAAGCTGACACAAACCTGTCACGGCGCGAAAGGAAAGGATCACCCGGCATGCGGTTTCTTCTGGTCGAGGATAACGAGAGCCTGGCCAGCGCCCTGCTGGACCGGCTGCGCCTGGACGGCCATGTGGTGGACCACGCCGCCGATGTCTCCACCGCGACAGCCTTTGTCGGCACCACGGATTACGATCTGATTTTACTGGATATTATGCTGCCGGATGGCGACGGCCGCAGCTTTCTGAAAGACCATCGCGACCACCGCAAGGAAACCCCGGTGATTGTGCTGACCGCCCGTTCCGAGATTTCCGACCGGGTCGGCATGCTTGATCTGGGCGCCGATGACTACATCACCAAACCATTCGATTTTGCCGAGCTGGAGGCGCGCTGTCGGGCGGTGCTGCGGCGGCGCGGCGGGGTCAGCTCCAACATCCGGCGATTCGGAAATCTGGAATTCGACCCGATGGCCGGCACGCTGACCGTGGCCGGAAAATCCGCCACCCTGCGCAACCGGGAGCTGCGGTTGCTGGAGGTCTTCCTGAACGCTCCAGACCAGATCTTCTCCAAGGCCAAGCTGGTCGATCGGTTGTTTTCCTATGACGAGGACGTCTCGGAGAATGCGATCGAGGTCTATGTCGCGAGGCTGCGCAAGCATCTGGCGGGGTCCTCGGCGCAAATCACCACCGTGCGCGGCCTCGGCTATCGGCTGTCGCTGGAATGAGCGGCACCGTCAATGTCAGCGGCTCGATCCGCCGCCGCCTGCTGCTGCAGCTGGTGGGCAGCGCGGCGCTGCTGGCCGCGCTGTTGTTCTTTGCGGTGCTGGGGTTCGTGCGCAACGTGGCGGAGGAAAGCCACGACCGCATCCTGCTGGCCTCGGCCAGTTCGATCCTCGATTCGGTGTCCGTACAATCCGGCGAAATCACCGCCGACATCCCCTACGCGGCGCTGTCGATGTTGGGAAATGTCAGCGACGACAGGGTCTTTTACCGGATTACCACTGCCGGGCGACTGCTGACGGGCTATGCCGATCTGCCGGTCGGCCGTTCCACCAACCAGGTTGCCCAGCCGCTGTTCCAGACCGCCGAATACAAGGAGGAGAGCATCCGTGTGGTCACTCTGTCGCGGCGACTGGCCGTCAGCGGCGCACCGGTGTTGGTGCAGGTCTCGGTGGCACAAACCCGCACCGGGCAGGACGTGCAGCTCAGCCAGCTGTTCCGCTCGGCGCTTCACCTGGGGGTGGCCTTCTTCCTGCTCGCCTCGGCGCTGGCCTATTGGTCCGCGCAGTCCAGCATCACGCCGCTGCGCGCGCTGACTGCGGCGATTTCGCGGCGCGGCCCAAAGGACCTGCGCCCGGTGACGCGTCCGGTGCCTTCGGAAATGGCCCCGCTGGTGGCGTCGCTGAACACCTTCATCAGCCGCCTGCAGACGTCGCTCAGCCGGTCCGAGGATTTCATCGCCGAGGCCGCCCACCGCGTCCGCACGCCGCTGGCCACCGTACGGACCCAGGCCGAGGTCATGCTGATGCGGGTCGACAAGGAGGCCAACCGGGTGGGTCTGCGCGAGATGATCCGCGCCATCGACGAAAGCTCGCGCGCCGCCGGGCAGCTTCTGGACCACGCTATGGTCTCCTTTCGCACCGACAGCCTGGAGCAGGATGACATCAACCTGACAGATCTGGCCCGCGAGCTGGCCGACAGGCTGCAACCGGTTGCAGAAATGAAGGAAATCACACTGCACTTCGCCGCAGAAACCGATGTTCGCGCCTGCGGCGACGGCATTCTGATCCAGAACGCGGTGCGCAATATCCTCGACAACGCCATCAAGTATTCGCCGCAAGACAGCCAGGTGTGGATCCGGGTGGAAACCCGTGATGGCCTCGCGCGGATCACGGTCGAAGACCAGGCTGGCGGCTTTGGCAAGGAGGACACCGAAGCGCTGACCCAACGCTTTGTGCGGGGCGCCAATGCCCGCGACACCATTGGCTCCGGCCTGGGGCTGACCATCGCCCGCGAGGTTGCAGAGGCACACGCGGGCCAACTCCTTATCAAGAATAGCGAAACAGGAGCAGGCGCATGCGTTACCCTGTGTTTTCCAGCCCCATGAAGCACCTGCAGAAGTTGATGACCTTGGCACCCCAGTTGTTGCTGGCGGTGTTTCTGTTCATCCATGCCCAGCCCGCTCGCAGCTTTGAAATCGAAGAACACCGATGGATCGGCCCGGCGGACGGCGTTCCGCTGCGGGTCATTTCAACCACCGACACGCATATTCTTGCGCCGCTAATCGACAGCTTTCTGCGCCGCAATCCGGGGACCGCGGTGGACTATACCGTGGCCAACAGCAGTCAGGTCATGAAAGCAATCCTGGAGGGCGAGCATCAGTTTGACGTCGCCCTTTCCTCCGCAATGGATCTGCAGACCAAGCTTGCCAATGACGGTTACACAAGGCCCTACCAGTCAGACGCAACCGCACGTATCCCGCCCTGGGGCGAGTGGCGCAGCCATGTCTTTGCGTTTTCGATGGAACCGGCCTCGATCGTCTTTTCCACCAAAGGGTTCGAGGAGCAGGAGGTTCCCCGCACCCGGCAGGATCTGGTCACCCTGCTGCGCGCCAAACCTGAGCGGTTTCGCGGCAAAGTGGGCACCTATGACGTGTCCCTCAGTGGCTTGGGCTACCTGTTTGCCACCCAGGATGCCCGCACGTCGGAAACCTACTGGCGGCTGATGGAGGTGATCGGCAGCTTGCGCCCGCAACTGTTCTGCTGTTCCGCCGCCATGATCGAAAGCGTGGCCGCCGGTGACATTCTGGTCGCCTACAACGTCCTGGGCAGCTATGCCCGGGCGCGCAAGGATCTGGCCGACAAGATCATCGTCGTGGATCCGGTCGATTATACCCATCTGATGATGCGCTCGGCGGTACTGTTGCGCGGTGGCGCTCAGCCAAAACGCGCAGAGGCCTTCGTTGATCACTTGGTAACCGCCGGCTGGTCCCGCCCGCTTGCCGAGGATTTTCCCTTCAGCCCGCCGCCGGAATCCCTGACCGACACCACCAGCGGACATCGCCCCATTCACCTCGGCCCCGGGTTGCTAGTCTATCTCGATGCGCAGAAACGGCGCCGTTTCATGGCGGAGTGGTTCAGCGCCGTGCGCAAGGAGGGAACGCCGCGCTGAGGTGGCAGATAGCGAGACCGGAGTCGGCCACATGCAGACATCTTGGGGTGACAAACCTTGCGCGACGCGATAGAAACAAACCATGAACACTCCGATCTCCAGCATTCGCAACCTTGGCCCGGCATATGAAGAGGCCTGCCGCGCCGCGGGTATCCACTCGGCTGAGGAACTGCGCGAAATCGGTGCCGATGCCGCCTACGCACGCCTGCTTCGCAGTGGCACGCGGCCGCATTTCATCGGTTACTACGCGCTGGTCATGGCCCTGCAGGGACGCCCGTGGAATGACTGCAAGGGCAGAGAAAAAGAAGAGCTGCGCAAACGCTTTGACGCGATCAAGGCCGACGCCCGCCCGCAGCACGACAGCAAATTCCTGGAAGAACTCGACGCCATTGGCGTGCGGGCCAGCGCCGCAGATCTGAAGGCGCTCTGAGCGGCACGTGACTGCCCGCGCCGCGGCCTGTCGCCCTTCTCTCAGCGCCTCTCTCCAGCCAGCCCTGCAGGCCGCCTCTGCCCGGGATGCAACCTTTTGCCGGTTTCAATCGTTGTCCTGACGAGTGCAACGCGAAGCAAGGAGACCCGGCATGGACCTGATCCGTATCATATTCGCCATCATTCTGCCGCCACTTGGCGTGTTCCTCCAAGTGGGTCTGGGCAAACATTTCTGGCTGAACATTCTGCTGACTCTGCTGGGTTACATCCCCGGTATCGTCCATGCGGTCTGGATCATCGCGAGGAGACCTGAACATGTCTGACCTTAGCCCCCTTCAGGAGCGCAAGCTCGAAACCCTGGATCGTCTTGCCCAGCGTATGGATCGCGCCTTCCGTATCCCCGTCTTCGGGGTACGGATTGGCTGGGACAGCATTGCCGGGCTTGTGCCGGGCGTCGGCGACGCTGTCGCCCTGATCCCCGCCGGATACATCCTCTACTCCGGCTACCGCATGGGTGCTTCCGCCCCGATACTGGCGCGGATGGCTGCCAATATCGGTGTCGATGCCCTCATCGGGTCGGTGCCGCTGGTCGGTGACCTGTTCGACGTGGCGTGGAAGGCAAATACTCGTAACACGGCCCTCCTGCGCCGCCACCTCGAGGAAACGCCGCCAAAGGAGCCGCTTCCTAAACGTTTGGGTCGCAAACCCTTTTCCAGCCTCACGCCGCCGCGCGAGCTGAAAATGGCCCCATCGTATGTCGGCATGCACCACCGTGGGAAGCCACGCAATCGTCCGGCTTGGCAGCATCCGCTGAGCCGCACATTGGATCGATGAAAGAAGGGGGCTGACAGCCAAAGCTGCAGCCCCCTCAAACCAGCTGAAATCAGCCAGTGTCTATGGCTTAGCCAACCAGCTCGATGCCGGAGAAGAAGTATGCGATTTCCGCAGCAGCGGTTTCCGGAGCGTCGGAGCCGTGCACGGAGTTCTCGCCAACGGACTCGGCGAACTCGGCACGGATGGTGCCCGGTGCGGCGTCTGCCGGGTTGGTCGCACCCATGACTTCGCGGTTCTTCGCGATGGCGTTTTCACCTTCCAGAACCTGCACGACAACCGGCGCGGAGGACATGAATTCGCACAGTTCGTCGTAGAACGGGCGCTCGGCGTGCACTTCGTAGAACTTGCCAGCCTGTTCCTTGGTCATGTGGATGCGCTTCTGCGCCACGATGCGCAGGCCGGCTTCCTCAAACTTGGCGTTGATCTTGCCGGTCAGGTTGCGGCGGGTTGCATCGGGCTTGATGATCGAGAAAGTGCGTTCCAGAGCCATTTGGCATTCTCCTGATTGATGGGCCTCGGGGGATGTCCCTAGGCCGGAAACTCCGCGCGCCGCCTAACATGGCTTGGCGCGCTTGGGAAGATGTTTTCAGAGCGCGCACACGCACGCGCGTATCCAGGAGCAAGGTTTTCGAGCCGCCCAAGGCGGCAGGCCGATTGACAGCCCCCGACGGCTGCGCCACACCGCTGCTCATGTTACGCATTCAGGACATCACATATTCGGTCGAAGGCCGCCCGCTCATCGAGGGCGCCAGCGCCAATATTCCCACCGGGCACAAGGTCGGTCTGGTCGGGCGCAATGGCACCGGTAAAACCACGCTGTTCCGCATCATCCGGGGCGAGCTGGCGCTGGAATCCGGCAGCATCACCCTGCCCTCCCGCGCCCGCATCGGCGGTGTCGCGCAGGAGGTGCCTTCGTCGGATGTCTCGCTGCTGAATACGGTGCTGGCCGCCGACACCGAGCGCGCCGCACTGCTGGCCGAAGCGGACACCGCCACGGACGCCGGCCGAATTGCCGAGATCCAGACCCGGCTGGCCGACATCGACGCCTGGTCAGCCGAAGCCCGCGCCGCCTCGATCCTGAAGGGGCTGGGATTTGACGATGCCGACCAGCAGCGCCCGTGTTCGGACTTTTCCGGTGGCTGGCGGATGCGGGTGGCCCTCGCAGCGGTGCTGTTTTCCCAACCGGACCTGCTGCTGCTCGACGAGCCCACCAACTACCTGGATCTCGAGGGCGCGCTCTGGCTCGAGAGCTACCTGGCCAAATACCCGCATACGGTGCTGATCGTCAGCCACGACCGGGGCCTCCTGAACCGGGCTGTGGGCGCGATCCTGCATCTGGAAGACAAGAAGCTCACGCTCTACCAGGGCAACTACGATACGTTTGCCGAAACCCGCGCCGCCCGGCTGGCGGTGGCCGAAGCCGAGGCCAAGAAGCAGGAGGCGCGGCGCGCGCACCTGCAAAGTTTTGTCGACCGCTTCCGCTACAAGGCGTCCAAGGCGGTGCAAGCGCAATCGCGGCTCAAGATGATCGCCAAGATGAAGCCGATCACCACCCCGCAAGAAGCCGCCCTGCGCGCCTTCACCTTCCCCGAGCCGGAGGAGATGTCGCCCCCGATCATCCAGATCGAAGGGGGCGTCACCGGGTATGGCGACACCGAGATCCTGAAACGGCTGAACCTGCGCATAGACCAGGACGACCGGATCGCCCTGCTGGGCAAGAACGGTCAGGGCAAATCGACCCTCTCTAAACTTCTCGCGGACCGTCTGCCGCTGATGGCGGGCTCGATGACGCGGTCCTCCAAACTGCGTATCGGCTATTTCGCGCAGCACCAGGTTGATGAGCTGTATGTGGATGAAACCCCGTTGGACCACCTGCGCCGCCTGCGCCCGGAGGAAGCACCGGCCCGGTGGCGCTCTCGGTTGGCGGGTTTCGGCCTTGGGGCTGCCCAGGCAGAGACCGAGGTGCGACGGTTGTCTGGCGGCCAGAAGGCCCGGCTCAGCCTGCTGCTCGCGACGATCGACGCTCCGCATATGCTGATATTGGATGAACCGACCAACCACCTGGACATCGAAAGCCGCGAGGCCCTGGTCGAGGCGCTGACTGCCTACTCTGGCGCCGTCATCCTGGTGAGCCACGACATGCATCTGCTGAGCCTGGTGGCGGATCGGCTGTGGCTGGTCTCCGACGGCACGGTCAAACCATATGACGGCGACCTGGAAAGCTACCGCGCGCTGCTGTTGGCGCGGGACAAACCTGCTCCCAAGGCCGACGCCGAGGCGATCAAGACCGCCAAACCGAAACGGGCTTCCCGCGATCAGCTTCTGGCGCTGCGCGCAGAGGTGCGCAAATCCGAAGCGCGCGTGGAAAAGCTGACCGACATGCGTGAAAAGCTTGACGAAAAGCTGGCCGACCCTAGCCTGTACGAGCCGGGCAAAGCAGCCGACATCGAGACCTGGCAGAAGAAACATGCCGAATGTATCGAGGCGCTGGCCCGGGCGGAGACCCTGTGGATGGACGCCCTTGAAAAGCTGGAGCAGGCCGAGGCGCAATGATCGACACCGCATTCCTGATCACCTCTTTCGTGACCCTGTTCGTCATTGTCGACCCGATCGGGCTGACACCGATTTTCCTGGCGCTGACCCAAGGCATGACCCCGCGCCAACGTCGCAGCATCGCGATCCGCGCCACCGTCATCGCCGCGGTTCTTCTGGCCTTGTTTGCAGCCCTTGGCGAGGCGGTTCTGGGCTTCGTCGGCATCTCCATGCCCGCCTTTCGCATCGCCGGTGGCGTACTTCTGTTCCTGACGGCGCTGGATATGCTGTTTGAACGCCGCAACAAGCGTCGCGAAGATCGCAGTGAAGACGACGACATTGACGACCCTTCGGTCTTTCCCCTCGCGATCCCGCTGATCGCCGGACCCGGCTCGATTGCGACGGTGATCCTGCTGACCGGCCAGAAACCGGGGTTCGCCGGTTTCGCAATGGTCATGGGCGTCGTTGTCTGCGTGCTGGCGATCCTATTGGTGATGTGCCTGTTTTCCGGTCTGTTCGAACGCCTGCTGGGCAAGACCGGCATCACCGTGGTCACCCGGCTTCTGGGCATGCTGCTGGCCGCCCTGTCGGTGCAATTCGTCCTCGACGGACTGCGCGCTTATGGTTTTGCGGCCTAGCACCACCGCCCTGCGCACCTACATAACAGGGGGGAGGTGCCGCGATGGGCGACTATGAAATCGGACGAGTTATCTATCTGGTGATCCTGCTTGTTGCGGTCGGGTCCTGGGTCTTTGTCCAGAACCGCAACTCCCTTGGGAAGGCCGCGCAAATGTTCGCGGTCTGGATCTTCATTTTTCTCGGCGTCATTGCCTCCTATGGGCTGTGGGATGACATCCGCCAGACCGTGCGCCCTCAACAAAGCGTCGCGCAAGAGACTGGCCGCGTCGAAGTGCCACGCTCGCGCGATGGGCACTACTACCTCACACTTGAGGTCAACGGCACGCCGGTCGAGTTCCTGGTCGACACCGGCGCCAGCCAGGTTGTCCTCAATGAGCGCGATGCAGAGCGCGCGGGCATCGACACCAAGGCCCTCGCCTATCTGGGACGCGCGCGGACCGCCAACGGTGAGGTGCGCACCGCCTCGGTCTGGATTGACGAAATTTCACTGGGCGGCATCACTGATCGCAACCTGCGCGTCTGGGTGAACGAGGGCGAGCTGGAGCAATCCCTGCTTGGCATGGGCTATCTGCAACGCTGGTCCAGCATCGAGATCCGCAATGGCGCCTTGGTGCTGACCCGCTGACCGCCGCCAGTCAGCCGCGACTCCACCAGCCGGGTGCGCGTGACAAGCAGACACCTTTGCCTGACGTAGCTGGAGACAAGCGTTGCCACCACCCCGCGGCCATGTAGCGCAAGGTCGGTTCAGCCCTTGCTGGCGGGCGGCAGGATAAAGCCGGTCACCGGATAGACCCGGCCGAGTGCGCCGGGGTTGCTTTCCAGTCGCACGGCGGACCAGTCGTTGTTCTTCGACACATCCACCACTGCCATGTCCAGAGACACCCGGTTCCGACGCCAATTGGCGTGGTTCACCCGAATCCGACGCGGCCCTTCGACCTCGGAGACGACAGCCACGTGACCCAGCGGATTGGACCTTGTGGCAGTGAAGGCCATAACGGCACCGGTATGCGGCGTCTTCTGGCGCTGGTACTGGCCTTTGGCCTGGTTCCACCAGGTTTTTGCATTGCCGTAGATCTCGATCCCGCTGGCGTTGCGGGCGAAAGGTACACACCAGACCCTCTGGCCCTTGGACCGCATCGTCTGCGCCACGTCGACGGCAAAGGTCAGCCGTTCCATGTCCACTTCGGCGCGACTGACCGAGCCGCTCTCCATGTCCGCGCAATTCGCAAGTGTCAGCAACATTGCGCCAGCAACAAATGTCAGGCGCGCTCGCCCAAGAACACCTCGTACCTTCATCCGTCCCTCGTGATCGACTTGTCCCAGCCTTACTGGCAGCAGGCATACTGTGGGTTGCACGCTCACGCGAGCAATTCCTGCACAATTGAAACAATCCCGTGAGGAACCGGCGAAAACTCGCCGACCAATCGGGCGGAGGCGCTATTTTTCCGCCTTTTTCTCCCACCGCCCGCTTTCTTCGGACCAGTATTGGGCAGAACAGCCCGCGTCGGTGAGGGACTTCCACTGAACACGCGCGTGCTGGACGGCGTCCGGATCGGTCCCATCGAAAAGGATGCACACCCGCTGCAGGCTCTGCACCTCTTCCGGGCTGACGGCGGCACCGTCCACCGCCATCACGCAGTCTGGCGCATTTGCCGCCTCGGCGGCCGTGGTCAGCAAAATCGGCTGCAACGCGTCATGAGGGCCACCCGCCAGGCCATGGGGCAGAAAGCTGTCAGCAGGCCCCTGCCACAGGCAATCGTCCAACCAGGCCAGTCGCTCCGGATCGCGCCCGCGCACCGCGATCCGCCATCCGGCGCCGCGGGCCTTGCCCAGCAGCACCGGCAGCGTCTCCTCCAGCGGCGCGCGCGTCAGGTGATAGAAATAGGCAGCCCCCATGCGTGATTATTCCGCCTCGAACTTGTCCGAGACCAGACGGTTCAGCGCCATCACGCCCCAGCCGGTTGCGCCCTTGGGCGCAAAATCGGTGTCCGATTTGACAGAGGCCACACCGGCAATATCCAAGTGAATCCACGGCACACCGTCCTGGATGAAGCGCTGCAGGAACTGCGCCGCGGTAATCGAGCCTGCGGGGCGGCCACCGACATTCTTCATATCGGCGATACGCGATTTCAACTGATCATCGTAGGCCTTGCCCAGGGGCATCCGCCAGGCGCCCTCGCCCTCCGCATTTGCGGCCTTGAGGAAAGCGTTGCACAGGGCATCATCGTTGGAAAACACGCCTGCATTTTCGTGCCCGAGACCGATGATGATGGCACCCGTCAGGGTCGCCAGGTCAATCACGGCCGCAGGCTTGAAACGTTCCTGCGCATACCACAGCACATCACACAGCACCAAGCGCCCCTCGGCGTCGGTGTTGATGATCTCGACCGTGTCGCCCTTCATCGATTTCACCACGTCGCCGGGGCGGATGGCATTGCCCGACGGCATATTTTCGACCAGTCCGACCAGGCCCACGACATTGGCCTTGGCCTTGCGCAGCGCCAGCGCCTTCATGGTGCCGGCAACAACGCCGGCGCCCCCCATGTCCATGGTCATGTCTTCCATGCCACCCGCCGGCTTCAGCGAGATGCCGCCCGTGTCGAACACCACGCCCTTGCCGACCAGCGCCAGCGGCGCGGCATCCTTGGCACCGCCGTTCCACTGCATCACCGCAACCTTGGAGGGGCTGTCGGACCCCTGCCCGACGCTGAGCAATGTGCGCATGCCCAGCTTTTCCAGGTCCGCCTCTTCAAGGATCTCGACCTCCAGGCCAATCGCTTTCATCTCGTCGATCCGACGGGCGAATTCGGTGGTGGTCAGCACATTGGCCGGTTCGTTGACCAGATCGCGTGTCATATGCACGCCCTCGGCCACGGCCAGCAACGGCGCGCAGGTCGCCTCCAAATCGGACGGCACCTTGCTGGCAATCGTCACCTCGGCCCGGGGTGCCTCGTCGGTGGCGGTCTTGTGGCTTTCGAATTCGTAGCCACGCAGGGCGATCCCCAGGGTCAAATCCGCCGCCTTGTTCATGTTTCCGACCATCACCGTCAGCGGCTTACCCGCTGCCACCGAGGCCAGCTTGGCCCCGGCCTTGCGCGCCTCCACCGGGGTCAGCTTGCGCGACAACACCAGCACATCCAAGGCTTCAGCCTGCATCCCGGCGGGCCAGGTAATGGAAACAACCTGCCCGGATTTCACCTTCTTGAAACCGTCCGATTCGATCAGGCGGGCAATGGCGCCCTTGCTCAACCGGTTGGCGGTCCGCGCCGCCTGATCCATGCTGCCCTCGGGCGTGACCAGCACCGCAACACGGCCGGTCATGCCGGACAGGGCCTTGGGGTCATAGTCTGCAAAATGGATCGGGGTGAGGCTGCTCATGCCACGTTCTCCTGCTGGGTCGGTTGCTTGTTGAGCAAACAGCTATCGCGCGCGGTCGCGCTTGACCAGACCTCGCTTCGGCCAGAGCCTGCGCGGATCTCGCATCAACGCCAGAATGCAGTTTTCCCCGCGCAGCAAATCCACTAAGGTCCGGCAAAACAACAATGGCAGGATCTGGGGGGATCGGGTGTCAAGATATGACAGATATGTACTGTCTCAGTACCTGCTGTTCTTCGGCTTCTTCGCGCTGATTCTGGTTGCGGTGTTCTGGGTCAATCGTGCGGTTGTGCTGTTTGACCGGCTCATCGGGAATGGCCAGTCGGCGCTGGTGTTTCTTGAATTCACCGCATTGACCCTGCCCAACCTGATCCGAATGGTGCTGCCGATCGCCGCCTTTGGCGCTTCGGTCTGGGTCACCAACCGCTTGAACAGCGAGAGCGAGCTGACCGTTCTGCGGGCAACGGGCACCAGCCCCTGGCAGATGGCGCGACCGGCTCTGGTGTTTGGCATCATCACGGCGCTCATGATGTCGGCGCTGACCCACTACCTGTTGCCGACCTCGATCAATCAGCTCGAGCGGCGCGAAAGCGAAGTCTCCCGCAACATCACCGCAAAACTGCTGAGCGAAGGGGATTTCCTGCACCCGGCCAACGGGGTGACCTTCTATATCCGCCAGATCGATCCTGACGGCACCTTGAATGACGTGTTCCTGTCGGACCGGCGTGACCCCGAGGTTACCGTCACCTACACCGGCGCGCGTGCCTTCCTGGTCCGGGACGAGGACAGTGCCCACCTCATCATGGTCGAAGGCATGGCGCAGCGTCTGACGCACCGAAACCAGCAGCTGTCAACCACGTTCTTTTCTGATTTTTCATACGATATCAGTGCCTTGGCAAACAAAGCTGAGAGTTCCGCACGCAATATCCGCGCCATCCCCAGCCTGGAACTGCTGCGCAACCGCGCGGAGGTACAGAAAAAGGACGGCCACAGCCCCGGCGCCCAGGCTGAGGAACTACACCTGCGGTTCGCCCGCGCATTGGTCTGTATCGCGGTTACCCTGATTGGTTTCGCCACGCTGATGCTCGGCACGTTCTCGCGGTTTGGCGTCTGGCGTCAGGCGATGCTGGCGTTTGTCATCCTGATCTTCATCGAGGGGCTGCGCGGCGTGGTGTCGGAACCGGTTGTGAAGAACCCCGACTTGTGGCCGCTGATCTATGCGCCGACCGCGTTGGGTCTGGCGCTCGCGCTGGTGTTCCTGATCCTCGCGGGTCGGCCCAAAAGGATCCTCGCCGCGACGCCGGAGGCCGCCGCATGACGCTCGATTTCTACTATGCGCGCCGCTTTGTTCAATGGTTCATGGTGATTGTCGCCGTGCTGATGACGCTGGTGCTGCTGATCGATCTAAACGAGCAAATTCGACGTTTCGATTCGGCCGATCTGAGCATGGCTCAGCTGATCGGCCTTACCCTGTTGAACCTGCCTGCGGCGCTCAGTGAGTTTTTGCCACTGATCATGATCCTCAGCACCATCGTGCTGTTTGTCGGCCTTGCCCGCAGCAGCGAACTGGTGGTGACCCGGGCAATCGGCCGCTCCGGCATCCGGGCCCTGGCCGCGCCGGTTCTCGTGGCCGCGGTGATTGGCGGGCTGGCGGTCAGCACGTTGAACCCGATCGTGGCGGCCACCACCAATCGCTACCAGGACCTGGCGGAGACCTACCGCAATGGCGGCCCCTCGGCGCTGTCGCTGAGCGGCGAGGGATTGTGGCTGCGTCAGGGCGGCAGCCAGGGCCAATCGGTGATCCACGCCAAGGGCTACAGCGGCGACGCTGCCGAGATCACTTTGCACGATGTGTCGATCCACAGTTATGCGCAGGACAGCGGCCCAGTCCGCCGGATCACCGCGGATTCGGCACGGCTGGAAGATGGTGTCTGGATCTTGAAGGATGTCAAATCCTGGCCGCTGGTGGCCGGTCTGAACCCGGAAGGTGGCGCCGTACGGCACGCCGAACTGCGCCTGCCGACGACGCTGACGACCGATCGCATCCGCGACACGCTGGGCACCTCCAGTGGCATCTCAATCTATGATCTGCCCGCCACCATCCGCGAACTCTCGCAGGCTGGCTTCAGCACCAAACGATACGAGGTGCTCTACCAGGCCCAGCTCGCCCGACCGCTGTTCCTGATCGCGATGGTGCTGGTCGGTGCTGCCTTTACCATGCGCCATGCCCGCTTCGGCGGAACCGGACTTGCCGTGTTGATGGCCGTCCTGCTGGGATTCGGGCTTTATTTCATCCGCAATTTCGCGCAAATCCTTGGCGAGAACGGGCAGATCCCGGTGGCCCTTGCGGCCTGGGCGCCCCCCGTTGCCGCGATACTTTTGACTTTGGGACTGCTCCTTCATGCCGAAGACGGGTAATTTGCGCCGCAGGCTGCTGCTTTCCGCCGTGTTGCCCTGGCTGGCGCTCGCTGACGCGCCAGTACAGGCGCAGGCAGTGTCACAGCAGGAGCTGTCCGCGCCTGCAATGCTGGTTGCCGACCAGTTGTTCATTACGCCGGACCGCACGCTGGTCGCCGAAGGCAACGTCGAAGCCTTCCAGGGCGACACCCGGCTCCGCGCCGCAAAGATAACCTTCGACCAAACCACCGGCACCCTCGATATCGAGGGCCCGATCCGCATCGACCAGGGCGATACGATCACCATTCTGGCCAGCGCCGCGGAACTGGACCGCGATCTGCGCAACGGTTTGTTGACCGGCGCGCGCATGGTGTTTCAGCAGCAACTTCAGCTGGCTTCGCTGCAGATGTCGCGTGTCGGCGGGCGCTACACGCAACTGTACAAGACCGCCGCGACCTCCTGTGATGTCTGCGATGACGGGCGCCCTCCGTTGTGGCAGATCCGCGCCGAACGTGTCACCCACGACCAACTCGAACGACAGCTGTATTTCGAAAGCGCCCAGTTTCGGATCCTCGATGTGCCGGTTTTCTATTTCCCGGCCCTGCGCCTGCCTGACCCGTCACTGGATCGGGCCACCGGTTTCCTGATCCCGTCGCTGCGCTCCACCTCCAACCTCGGAACCGGCATCAAGCTGCCGTATTTCTTCACGCTGGGCCCGCACCGTGACCTGACGTTGGCGCCCTATATCTCCTCCAGCACCCGAACGCTGGACCTGCGCTACCGCCAGGCCTTCCGCACCGGGCGGATCGAGTTCAACGGCGCCTATACCCGCGACGATCTCTACCGTGGCGAAGGCCGTGGATATGCCTTCCTCGAGGGGCGCTTTCAGCTGCCGCACGACTATCAGCTCAGCTTCGACTTCAAGACCGTTTCCGACGATGCCTATCTTGCTGACTACGGCCTCCCAGATCTCGACCGCTTGCGGTCTGACATCGTTCTGGAGCGGGCCCGCCGCGATCGTCTTCTGCGCGCATCGCTGACGCACTACAAGACGCTGCGGGACAGCGAAATTCAAAGCGAAATTCCCTCCGGCATCGCCGAGGTCTATTACCAGACCCGCCACCACCCGGCCCTAACAGGCGGCGAGCTGCGGCTGACGTTGCAGGGGCACGGCCACCACCGCAGCTCCAGCCGTGAAGGAACAGAGGAATTCAGTTATGGTCGCGACCTGACCCGGCTGACCGCCGACATCGAGTGGCGCCGCATCTGGCGCCTTGGCTACGGCATCCTGGCCGAGTGGGAAATTGGCGGGGCCGCCGACGCCTTCCGCTCCTTTGACGACGGCTTTTATACCGAAAGACTGACCCGGTTCACGCCGCGCAGCGCGGTAACATTCCGCCTGCCGATGACCCGCCAGGAGGCCTCTGGCGCCACCCAGTATCTGGAGCCCATCCTGCAGATTGGCTGGCGCAATGAAGGCAGCGGTGAGGTCGCCAGTGAAGAGAGCCGTTTCGTCGAATTCGATCAAGGCAACCTGCTGTCTCTGTCCCGCTTTGCGGAGGCGGATGCGCGTGAAGACGGGCTGACGCTGGTGTACGGGGCCAATTGGGCGCGCTATGCCCCCAGCGGCTGGCAGGCCTATGCCACCGCCGGTCATGTTCTGCGCAGCGAAGCTGACCCGCGCTTTACCAAAAGCTCGGGTCTTGGGGGCACGTCCTCGGACCTGCTGCTGGCCGGGCAGATCAAGTTCGGCAAAGGCCTGGCGCTGTCGACACGCGGGCTGTTGAACGGGTCGTTCAATTTCTCCAAGGCTGAGTTGCGCGGCGACTGGACCACCCATCGCTCCAGCCTGTCGGGCACCTATCTCTGGCTGGGCACCGACCCGGACGAAGAACGCGACGAAGAAACCTCGGAACTCTGGCTCGATGGTCGCTATGACCTCAACCCCAACTGGTCGGCCAGCGCCCGCTTGCGATATGATGTATCCGATGCCCGCGCCACCCGCGCAGGGCTTGGGGTGGCCTACAGCAACGAATGCGTGACGGTCGACGTTTCGGTCAACCGCCGCTATACCTCGACAACAAGTGTTGAGCCGACAACGGATTTCGGCTTTACCATCTCGCTGAACGGTTTTTCCGTGAACAGCGGCAGCAAACAGTACAGGCGGTCATGCAGCAAGACGTGAAATCCCGGTTCCCGGCATCCATCCTTTCCCGCGCTTTCAACACCGCAGCCGCGCTGACGCTGGCTGCCGGGCTGGCCTGGACCGGCCTGCCCGCCGCCGCGCAGAACCTGTTTGCCCCGGCGATCACGGTCAACGATGCGGTCATCACCCGCTACGAGCTGGAACAGCGCGCCCGCTTCCAGGCCGCCTTGCGGGTTCCCGGCGATCCGGTGGAGACCGCCCGCAAGGAGCTGATCAACGACCGGCTGAAACTCGAAGTCCTGAAGCAGGCCGGGATCCTGCCCAACGAGGAAGAAATCACCAAGGGCATGGAAGAACTGGCGGGGCGCGCCAACCTGTCCCTGAACGACTTTCTGACGGTGCTGCGCCAGAACGGTGTCGACCCGCAGACGCTGCGTGATTTCACCACCGTGGGCCTTGGCTGGCGCGAATACACCCGAGCCCGCTTCCTGTCCCGCGCCCGCCCCACAGCCGCAGAGATTGACCGCGCCATGGGGCAGGCCGGCAGCGGCACCGTGCAGGTGCTGTTGTCGGAATTCATCGTGCCGCTGACAGAACAGAACGCCGCCCAGGTCGAAGAACTGGTGGAGCACGTCTCCCGCCTCAAAGGGTATGACGCCTTCTCGGCCGCCGCCGCGCAGTATTCTGCCGCCGCCAGCCGCGACGAGGGCGGCCGGTTGCCATGGGTCACGCTGACCAAACTGCCGCCGCAATTGCAGGAAGTGGTACTGGCCCTGAAGCCGGGTGAAATTTCCGAACCGATGCCGCTGCAAGGCGCAATCGCGTTGTTCCAGATGCGCGGCGTGCGCGAAGTCGAAGGGGCAGCCCCCCGCTACACTGCCATCGAATACGCAACCTACTACCTGCCCGGCCCGCGCACGCCCGAAAACCTGGCCAAGGCGCGCAAAGTCGCCCAAAGCGTTGACACCTGCGATGATTTCTACGGGCTGGCGAAGGACCAGGATCCCTCCGTGCTGGAAATCCACAGCCTGCCGCCCGCCGAGATCCCAAATGACATCGCTTTGGAGCTGGCCAAGCTCGACAATGGTGAAACCTCGACCGCGCTGAGCCGCAACAACGGCGAAACCCTGATGGTGCTGATGCTCTGCGGCCGCACTGCGGATCTGGGCGAAGGCGCCACCCGTGAGGCGGTGGCGAATGCGCTGACAGTGCAGCGGATGACCTCGCTGTCTGACAGCTACCTGCAACAGCTGCGTGCGAACGCGCGTATCGAGATCAAATGACCCGCACCGGGCCGATTGCACTCAGCTGCGGCGAACCCGCAGGGATCGGCCCGGAAATCGCCGCCAAGGCGTGGGCGACCTTGCGCGACAGCTGCCCGTTCTTTTGGATCGGCGATCCCCGTCACCTGCCTCCGGGCACCCCCATCCGTGAGATCACCGCGCCGATGGAGGCCCTGTCCGCCTGCACGGATGCAATGCCGGTGCTGCGGCTGCCCTTTCAGGGCAGCGCGGACAAAGGTCAGGCCGACCCCGCAAACGCGGCAGGTGTGATCCGCGCGATCGAGACCGGGGTCCAGCTGGTGCAGGCAGGCGAGGCCGCGGCCCTGTGCACGGCCCCCATCCACAAGAAGGCGTTGATCGACGGCGCCGGTTTTGCCTATCCCGGTCACACGGAGTTTCTGGCAGCACTGGCGGGATGCGAGCGCGTGGTGATGATGCTGGCCAGCGCGCAGCTGCGCGTGGTGCCTGCCACCATCCACATTGCCCTCGCCGATGTACCATCCGTTCTGTCCCCTGCTCTCCTGCGCGAAACCATCGAGATCACCGCGCTCGGCCTGCAACGGCAATTCGGCATCGCAGCCCCACGGATCGCGGTGGCCGGCCTGAACCCCCACGCGGGCGAAGGCGGGGCCATGGGCCATGAAGAACTGGACTGGATCAATGACCTGGTCCGACAGATGCAGTCCGAAGGGCTGGCCGTTACCGGCCCGCATCCCGCCGATACGCTGTTTCACGCCGCCGCCCGCACGCGTTATGACGCCGCGGTCTGCATGTATCATGACCAGGCGCTGATCCCGATCAAGACGCTGGATTTCGATCGCGGCGTCAACGTCACGCTGGGGCTGCCCTTCATCCGGACCTCGCCCGACCACGGCACCGCGTTTGACATTGCGGGCAGCGGCCAGGCCAACCCGACCAGCCTGATCGAAGCATTGAAGCTGGCGCAGGCCATGGCTGCCAGCTCTTGATTCTTTGCCTGCCGGGACATATCCCCAGCCGCAACATCCCCTTCCCGCGCGCCCTGCGCCCTGCCCCAAGGTACCTCAGCCACATGAGCGCAATCGACTCCCTGCCCCCCCTGCGCGAAGTGATCGCGAAGCATCAGCTGTCGGCACGCAAGTCGCTGGGCCAGAATTTTCTCCTGGATCTCAACCTCACCGCCAAGATCGCCCGGCAGGCGGGGGATCTGTCGGGTTGTGACGTGCTGGAGATCGGCCCCGGGCCGGGGGGCCTCACCCGTGGGCTGCTGGCCGAAGGCGCCCGGCGGGTGCTCGCAGTAGAAAAGGACGCCCGCTGCCTGCCCGCGCTGCAGGAAATTGCCGACGCCTATCCGGGCCGGTTTGACGTCATCAATGGTGACGCGTTGGAGATCGACCCGCTGGCGCATCTGACGCCGCCGATCCGCATCGCCGCCAACCTGCCCTACAATGTCGGCACCGAACTGCTGGTGCGCTGGCTGACGCCAAAGGACTGGCCCCCTTTCTGGCAAAGCCTGACATTGATGTTCCAGCGCGAAGTGGCCGAGCGCATCGTCGCCCAGCCCGGCTCAAAGGCGTATGGCCGCCTCGCAATCCTGTCGCAATGGCGTGCCGATGCGCGGATCGTGTTGTCGCTGCCTCCCGGTGCCTTCACCCCACCGCCCAAGGTCTCCAGCGCCGTGGTCCATCTGGATGCCCTGCCCGCGCCACGCTTCGAAGCCGATGCGGCGGTGCTGAACCGCGTTGTCGCCGCCGCCTTCAACCAGCGTCGCAAGATGCTGCGCGCCTCGCTCAAGGGCATTTCTCCCGAGATCGAAGACCTGCTGCATGCGGCGGGCATCCCCCCGACCGAACGGGCAGAGCAAGTCAGCCTCGAAGCCTTCTGCGCGCTGGCACGCCACGTGGCAGCCGCGGCGCAACGCTGATCCCGGATGGCAGGCATGCAGCTCTCCGCCCCAGCCTCTCCGGAGGCAAAGCCGATCTCCCAGCTGTTCCAAACGGCCTTTACCGACGCTGCCACTGCAGAGGAAGGCACTCTGGTGGCAGGTTTGGTGACTGCTTTGCTGGCCGCGCCTGCAGAGGCCCATGTACAGGTCTTCACAGCCCAGCAGGACCAGGCTCTGACGGGCTGTATCCTGTTCTCACCGCTGCATTACCCGCAGGACACACGCCGCGTGGCCCTGCTGTCACCGGTTGCCGTGCATCCAGACTGGCAAGGCAAGGGCGTTGGCTCGGCCCTGATCCGATTTGGTCTGGAACAGTTGCGGCTGGACGGTACAGAAATTGCGGTCACCTACGGCGATCCCGCATACTACGGCCGGTTCGGCTTTCGTCAGGTGACGGCACAAGAGTTGCCGCCGCCGCACCCGCTCAGCCAGCCCGCCGGTTGGCAGGCAATGACAACGGCCGACACCTCAACGGATGCCGCCTCCTTTGCGCCGCTGCAGGGGCCCTGCACGTGCCTCCAGCCGTTCGACGACCCCGCCCTGTGGTAAGCGGAGTTCAGGCCAGACGACCCACTCAAGGCTCACCACCGGTCAAGCCTTTCCCTCACAGTTAAGACCTGCGCCCGTCGCGCGCCATCACGCTGCCCGGGCCGGAGCCAGATAAATAAGACCCCCGCAAGCCTTGGGCTGCGGGGGTCTTTTTATCGAGCGTACAGCCCTGATGTCATGGAGCGCCCAGGCTCGTGGCAATGGGTTTACTCTGCCGCTTCCGCCGGACCGTCCTCGGGCTTGGGCTTGGGTTTCGCCCGGGTGCGCGGCTTCTTGGCCGGCTTGGCCTCTGCGCTGCTGTCGGCAGCGGCCGCGCCGCCCTCGTCGGAGCCCGCCTGCGGCTGCGCGTCGGGCTGCGCTTCGCCCTTGGCGTCGGATTTCGCGTCGGCCTTGGCGGCAGGTTTGCGGGTGCGCGGCTTGCGCTGCGCTGGCTTCTTGGGTTGCGCCTCGGCCGCGGCATCCTCCTGGCCGTGGTTTTCCGGCGTTTCCACCAGACCGCTGCCTTCGCCGTTGCCGTTGTCACCGCGCGGGTCGATCACCTCGGGCTGGGGTGCCGAAGCCGGATCCGCCGGGGCGGCAGCTGCTGCCGCGGCCTCGCGCTCCTGGCGCTCCAGCCGTTCGGCGCGCTCGCGGTCACGCTCAGCCTGGCGTTCGCGGTTCTGACGTTCCTGCTCCTCGCGGCGCGCCTCGATCTCACGCTGCGCCTCGTTGAGCATGCGCAGGTAATGTTCGGCGTGCTGCTGGAAATTCTCGGTCGCAACACGGTCATTGCTCAGCTGGGCGTCACGGGCCAACTGGTTGTATTTATCGATGATCTGCTGCGGGGTTCCGCGCACCTTACCCTCGGGGCCGGAGCTGTCGAACACGCGGTTCACGACATTGGCGCCGTTCGGGCGGTTACGGTTCGACTTGGAACGTGAACGTGATTTGGAAGATCTCATCTGCCTAACGTCAGCCTTGAATTGATGCGCCGCAGACCCAAACATGCGCGCCTCAGCGCCGGATCATCAGCTATTTTGGGCTTGTAGCCGCGGGAACGCCTATAAGGCATTCTCCTCGAGCGGCTTTCTTTGAGTAACCCGTTTTTGGAGCCTCAGACAAGGGGCACAATGGGGTTTTCGGCGTTTTTTCTGACGAAAACCCTATTTATCGCGCTATTTTTCGCTGAAAGGCGGCAAATGCGCGCAGACAACCCGGTCCCGGCCATCAAGGTCCGGCAGAACGGTGATACCGCTCATCCCCGCCTCTTCGAGCAAAGCGCTGACGGCAGCGCCCTGCGTCGGGCCAATTTCCAGCAGAAGCCGCCCACCGGGCTCCAGATGCGCCGCGATACCCGCCGCAATCATCCGATATGCACCCAACCCGTCGCCACCATCGGTCAGCGCGATGTCAGGCTCATGCTCCCGCACCTCCCGCGACAGCCCCTCCATTTCTTCCAGCGCGATATAGGGTGGGTTGGACACGACCAGGTCAAAGCGCCCCTCAACGTCGGAAAACCAATCCGATTGGCGAATGTCCACACGCGCCTCCACCCGGTGCAGGATAGCGTTGGCGCTGGCCTGCAAACAGGCGGCCTCACTGATGTCGACCCCCAGCCCCGTTGCCTCCGGCCGTTCAGCCAGCAGAGTTACAAGGATGCACCCCGACCCCAATCCAAGGTCCAGAACCCGTGTAAAGGGCTGCGCCAGGGCGGCCTCGATCAGGATCTCGGTTTCCGGGCGCGGGTCGAGAACGTCCCGCGACACCTTGAAGCGACGCCCGTAGAACTCCCGTTCCCCCAAGAGGTGCGACACCGGCACGCGGATCGCCCGCAACGAAATCAGCTGTTCATAGCGTTCTGCAACTTCGCTCTCCAGCTCTTCCGGCGCGATCAGCGTGACCCGGCTGGCCTCGATCCGCGCCGCATGCGCAAGCAACAGCCGCGCGTCCCGCGCCGGGTCGGGTACCCCCGCCCCTCGCAACCGTGCCGTTGCCGCCGCCATCGCCTGTGCTGCGGTTTCCGCCATGGTCACTGCCCCATCTCGGCCAGAAGCCGCGCCTGGTTGTCCGCGGTCAGCGCGTCGATCACTTCGTCCAGATCACCGCCCATCACCTGCTCCAGCTTGTAAAGCGTCAGGTTGATGCGGTGATCGGTCATGCGGCCCTGCGGAAAATTGTAGGTACGGATACGCTCAGAACGGTCGCCCGAGCCGACCTGGCTGGCGCGGTCCGCCGAGCGCTCGCTGTCGATCCGCTGCCGCTCGGCATCATAGAGCCGCGCCTTCAGCACCTGCATCGCGATCTCGCGGTTGCGGTGCTGTGATTTTTCCGAGCTCGTCACCACGATACCGGTAGGAAGATGGGTAATCCGCACGGCGGAGTCGGTGGTGTTCACATGCTGCCCACCCGCACCGGAGGACCGCATGGTGTCGATCCGCAGATCATTCGGATCGATTTGAATGTCCACGTCCTCGGCTTCCGGCAGCACCGCCACGGTGGCGGCCGAGGTGTGAATGCGCCCACCGCTTTCGGTCGCGGGCACCCGCTGCACCCGATGGACGCCGGATTCATACTTCAGCCGGGCAAAGACATTCTCGCCCTTGATATGCGCCACGACTTCCTTGATGCCGCCCAGTTCGGTCGCCTGCTCTTCGATGATGTCGAACTTCCAGCCGCGCGCCTCGGCGTAACGCTGGTACATGCGCAGAAGGTCCCCGGCAAACAGCGCCGCCTCGTCGCCGCCGGTGCCGGGGCGGATCTCCAGCATGGCCGGGCGCGCATCGGCCGCATCCTTGGGCAGCAGCGCCAGCTGCAACGCGCGCTCAGCCTCGGGGATCGCGGCCTTCAGCGCCGGGATCTCTTCCTCGGCCAGATCCTTCATGTCCGGATCCCCCAGCATCGCTTCGGCCTCCGCCAGATCGCTCAGCAGCTTGCGGTAGGCGCTCACCTGCTCGGCCACCGGGCGCAGGTCAGAATACTCCTTGGCGAGGGCCGCAATGTCGCCGCCCCCGGTGCCATCCGCCATGGCAGCTTCAAGATACTGAAACCGTTGCAGGATTTGTTCCAGCCGTTCCTCGGGGATCATGGACGCGCCTATTCTTGTTCATGTTTTGGCAGTTGACCCCCATGTGATATGCTAGAGCCATGCGACATGCCAGAGTCCTTATTAGCACAATCTTCATGGGCCTGCCTTCCACAGCCGCGCTGGCGGATGTGACCGGACCGGGTGGCAAAACCATCGACTGCTACTGCACCGATAAATCCGGTGCCCGCGTCGAACTGGGCGAGATGCGCTGCCTGCAGGTGGACGGGCGCATGTTCATGGCGCAGTGCCAGATGTCGCTGAACGTGCCGATGTGGCGCGAGGTGCAAAGCAGCTGCCTGTCGGCCTCGCTGCCCACAGCCCCCTCGGCATCGCCCTCGCCGCCGGAACTGCCGCAGCTCGCGCCCTCTTCGCAGCCAGACCCGCGCCGCCTGTAGCGGGCGGGCAGAAGCTCAGCGGGGATGCCTTGGCTGCTCCCGGCATCCCCGCCCCGTCACTTTAGTCCACGAATGGGGTGGAGCCGTCCCAGACGCCGCTGCTTGCCCTCGGCACCGTTGTCGGCGCGGATGTGGTCGGCGGCTTAGCCACGATGTGGTCCTGGCCTGTGCCCGCGATGGCCGCGGCAGGTCCCCCAGCGGCACATCTGCCCGAAAATATCTTGTAATCCGGTGCGGTTGGCAGGACGGAGACTCGGAAGTCAGCAACCGGACGATTGCCGCACAAGGTGTTCGCGGCGTGGGAGCGGATTTCCTGCTCGGTCCAGTCAGCACCGGAACTACCGCTGAACCGGCCATTCCCGTCATAGTCGAACCGCAGCTCATTGCTCGCGGGGGCACCACCGCAGGCCGCCAACAGCGCGCAACAGGCCAGCGTCAACCCCGGCCCGGTAAACTTCTTGCTCATGGGAAATCCTCTTTATCCAATTAAAACAATGCTCTTGCGACTAGCCTACAGTCACCTCCCAGCGATGGAAAGCCCCGTCATTGCGTCGCGCAGCATCGGGTCAAGGGGGCGCAACCACCGCCCCCCAGCGCGGCTTGCCCTTGACGCGGAATGACGATCTCACGCGGGCCCACGTCCTAAGGGGAGCTCTGATCCCTGACACAGCACCGAAACACAGCCGCTTTCGTCGCGGGGAAGCGCCCGCACCGCGCCATTGCGCGGTGCCACGCCCAACGGTGAGAGGTTTTGCAAGAAACCCGCGAACCGGCGGGAGAACCACCGAGCAGATCAGGGCGCGTCCCACTCCATCTCGGCCAGCCATCGGTTGATGCGCTCGCGGTTGGCCCCCAGGTCAGAGCGGCCAAAGCGCAGGCGCGCGTAGACCTTCAGCAAATCGCCATCCTGCGCAGCCGTGGTGTAATCGGGGAAGCCCAGCACCTGGGTGCGGGTGATATAGGTCACCATGCCATCCTGCGGCCCGCCCGCCAGAACGCTGGTGCGCGGCGCCGAGCTGGCGATCTGGTGGAAACGCTCCAGCCCTCCAGGGCCGGTGCGCACCACGCGGAAGACGCCACCCTGAAACTCCTTATCCTCGGACAGTTCCGGCTGGGTGTTCCAGTCCAGGGGATCGCTCGGCGCCAAGCGGATAAAGCCCAGCACAGCGACAACTGCAGCCAGGGCCAGCCAGACCAGCAGCATCAGTCGCTTCATTGCGCAATCAAGGTCAAGCCCTGCCTCCTCCTCGCGCCCACCGCGGCGGCAGGTCCTGCCCAGCGCCGGTCGCTTACCTCGTCTTCACTCCCGGCAGCACGCACAACAGCTCATACAGCAGGTTGGCGCCAACCAGTGCCGTATTGCCCGAGGGATCATAGGGCGGCGAGACCTCGACCAGGTCACAGCCGACGATATTGATCCCACGCAGCGCACGGATCAGCTCCAGCGCCTGCGGCGTGGTCAGCCCGCCGATTTCAGGCGTGCCGGTGCCCGGCGCATAGGCCGGATCAAGGCTATCGATATCATAAGAGACATAGACCGGCCTATTGCCGATATCGCGACGAATTTCCGCACCCATCTGGTGCAGCGAGCGCCCCCACAACTCCTGCGCCGGGAAATGCTGAAAGCCCCAGCCCTGCGCCTCGGAGAAATCGGTGGCCGCATAGCCGGTGCCACGGATGCCAATCTGATAGGTCTTGTCGGGAACGATCAGCCCTTCCTCGTAGGCGCGGCGGAACACGGTACCGTGGGTTTCGCGCTCGCCGAACATCTCGTCGTTCACATCCGCATGGGCATCGACATGCACCAGCGCCACCGGGCCGTATTTGTCGGCAATGGCGCGCAGGATCGGCAGGGTGATCGAATGATCGCCGCCCATCGCCATCGGGATCACCCCACCCGAGAGAATGGCCTCATAGCTTTCCTGGATGATGCGCAGCGAATCCGGCAGCGAGAAGGTGTTGATCGCCAGATCGCCGATATCGGCCACGTTCAGGCTGTCAAAGGGCGCCGCACCAGTCGCCATGTTGTAGGGGCGCAGCATCGCGCTTTCGGCGCGGATCTGCTTGGGGCCAAAGCGTGTCCCCGACCGCCAGGAGGTGCCGATATCCATCGGCACCCCAAGAACCGCCACGTCCAGACCTTCCAGCGAGGTTGCCTGCGGCAGCCGCATGAAGGTGTTCGGGCCCGAAAACCGCGCCAGGTCATTTCCGCTGATCGGTTGATTGAACTCAGTCATTGTCCCTCATGTTCCAGCCCAGAAGGCAGATGATCTCCATCGCCACATGTGCCCCGGCAATAGCAGTTGCACCCGTGGTGTCAAAGGGGGGAGAGACCTCGACCACGTCGCCCCCCTTGAGATTGATGCCCGCAATGCCACGCAGGATGCGCGCCGCCTGGGCCGAGGTCAGCCCGCCCCAGACCGGCGTGCCGGTGCCGGGCGCATAGGCTGGGTCCAGCCCGTCGATGTCAAAGCTCAGGTAAGCGGGGCGCTCACCGACGATCTCCCTGATCCGCCGCGCGGTCTCATCCGGGCCGATCTCATGCACGGTGGGGGCGTCGATGATGTTCACACCCAGCGTGTCCTCGTTGGTGGTACGGATGCCCACCTGCACCGAGGTCGCCGGATCCACGATGCCCGATTTCACCGCCTTGTAGAACATGGTGCCGTGATCCACGCGGGAGAAATCGTCATCCGCCCAGGTGTCGGTATGGGCATCGAACTGCACCAGCGAGATCGGCCCGTATTTCTCGGCATAGGCCTTCAGGATCGGAAAGCTGATGTAGTGGTCGCCACCCAGCGTGACGGATGCGGTATCGGTCTCCAGGATGCCGCGGATGTGCTGGGTCAGCGTCTCAGGCAGGGCCGGCACATTGGCATAGTCGAACGCCAGGTCGCCATAGTCGACGATTGCCAGCTCGCTCAGCGGATCATAGCCCCAGCCATAGGGCGCATCCGGGCTTTGCAGCGCACTGGCCTCGCGGATCGCCCGCGGTCCCAGCCGGGTGCCGGGGCGGTTGGTGACGGCTTGATCAAATGGCACACCCGTCACCGCGATATCGGCATGGGTCAGGTCCTTGGTATACCGGCGACGCAGGAAGGATAGCGCCCCGCCAAAGGTATTCTCGAACGTCAGCCCTTTCAGGTCATCCCGCGTAAAAGCCTGGTCAACCTGCGTTTTGGCATCTTCCAGCGCCATGTCGTCACCTCTCTGCTGTGAACGCGGCCGGATGGCCGCCAGTAATTTGATCAAATACCGGCTTCCGGCGCGCTTGTCACCTCTCCGCGGCGGCTGCTGTTCAGCTCAGGGGCTGCGCGCGCTCCACCAGCCGGGCAAAGAAGGAGGCACCGATCGGCGCGATCTCATCGTTGAAGTCATACTTGGGGTGATGCAGCCCGGCGCTCTCGCCCTGGCCCAGGAACAGATAGGCACCGGGGCGGGCCTGCAGCATATAGGAGAAATCCTCTGCCCCCATCTCGCGGCCGCCGTCAGGTTCGACATTGTCGGCACCCGAAATTTCACGCGCGACCTCCACGGCGAACCCGGCCTTTTCCGCATCGTTGATGGTCGCCGGGTAGCCGACCTCATACTTGAGCTCCGCTTCGACGCCATAGCTGGCGGCCTGCCCCGCCACGATTTGCTGCATCCGCTGCATCACCATCTTCTGCACCTGCGGATTGAAGGTGCGCACGGTGCCGTTGATGTAGGCGGTGTCGGGGATCACGTTGTCGACGGTGCCGGTGTGGATCTGGGTGACCGAGACCACCAGGTCCTCCAGCGTGTGGTGGTTGCGGCTGACGATGGTCTGGATCGCCTGGGCGATGCCGCAGGCGGCCATCACCGGGTCGCGGGTCTCATGCGGCATGGCGCCGTGACCGCCCTTGCCCTGGATATGGATGTGAAAGGTGTCCACCGCCGCCATCAGCGCGCCCGGCGTGGTCAGGAACTGGCCGACCGGCAGACCCGGCGCATTGTGCAGCGCATAGACCTCGCCGATGTCGAAGCGCTCCATGATGCCTTCCTCGACCATGATGCGGGCCCCGCCAATGGCTTCCTCGGCAGGCTGGAAGATCAGCGCCACGCGGCCGCGGAAGCTGCGCGTCTCCGCCAGGTATTTCGCCGCCCCCAGCAGCATGGTGGTATGGCCGTCATGGCCGCAGGCATGCATGTTGCCCGCATGGGCAGAGGCATAATCGGCACCGGTTTCTTCCGGGATCGGCAGCGCATCCATATCCGCGCGCAGGCCGATGGTCGGCCCCTCACCCTGCCCGTTGATGATCGCCACCATGCCGCTGGTGGCAATGCCCTCGTGCAGCTCGTCCACGCCGATCTCGCGCAGCCGCTCGGCCACAAAGGCCGCGGTCTTGGGCAGGTCCAGCGCCAGTTCCGGGATCTGGTGCAGATGCCGCCGCCAGGTCTTCATTTCATCGGCATAATCGGCAATTCGGTTGACGACCGGCATGGGGGTGGACTCCTGTTCCAGACTCGGGATGATGCATCTGACACTGAACCAAGCTGAGCCGCAATGCCCGAAACTGACCTTATCCACAATGAGACCGCCGGCATCGAACGCCTGCTGGAAATCATGGCGCGCCTGCGCGACCCCAAGACCGGCTGCCCCTGGGATATCGAGCAGGACTTCGCCTCCATCGCTCCCTACACCATTGAAGAGGCTTACGAAGTTGCCGACGCCATCGAACGCGAAGCCTGGGATGAGCTGAAAGGCGAGCTGGGCGACCTTCTGTTCCAGTCGGTCTTTCACGCCCAGATGGCCGCCGAGGCGGGACATTTCACCTTTCAGGACGTGGTCACCACCATGGCCAACAAGATGGTCAGCCGTCACCCGCATGTCTTCGGCGACGAAAGCCGTGAGAAATCCGCCGAACAGCAGACCCGGGACTGGGAGGCAATCAAGGCGGCCGAGCGCGCCGAGAAATCCGAGACCGGCACGCTGGACGGGGTTGCCATCGGCCTGCCCGCCCTCTTGCGCGCCTACAAGCTGCAGAAACGCGCCGCGCGGGTCGGCTTTGACTGGCCCTCGGCCGACAACGTCATCGCCAAGATCCACGAGGAATGCGCCGAGCTGGTCGAGGCCCGCGACAGCCTCTCCCAGGCCGAGGTCGAAGAGGAATTCGGCGACCTTCTCTTCGTGATGGCCAACCTCGGCCGCCATCTGGGAGTGGAGCCCGAAGCCGCCCTGCGCGCCGCCAACGCCAAGTTCACCCGCCGCTTCGAGGGCGTCGAGGCCCGGCTCGCCGCCCGCGGCAAACGCCCCGAGGACAGCGACCTTGCCGAAATGGACGCGCTGTGGGAGGCGGTCAAGGCGGACGAGCGCGGCGAAGCCTGACCCGGCTTTCATCTTTCTTCAAATACTCAAAATCCGGAATCGCAACCCCGCACCGCCGCTGGCAGGAACACCAAGCCCCCGCCCCAGCCAGCCAAGGTGGATCAATCCGCCACCGCGGCCGCACCGATGGATGCCCAATCAACAGCGGAGAGGACCATGAGCCGCAGAAAGATCATCATCGACACCGACCCGGGACAGGACGACGCCGTCGCCATCCTGTTGGCGCTGGCCAGCCCCGAGGAGCTGGACCTGCTGGCCATCACCTGCGTGGCCGGAAATGTCCCGCTGCACCGCACCCAGACCAATGCCCGCATCGTGCTAGAGGCCGCGGGACGCACCGATGTGCCCGTCTACGCCGGCTGCCCTGCGCCGCTGCACCGTCCGCTGGTAACGGCAGAACACGTGCATGGGAAAACAGGCCTCGACGGCCCGGAACTGTGGGAGCCGCAAATGCCACTGGCGGAAGGCTCCGCGGTCGACGCCATCATCGATGCGCTGCGCAGCCACGACCCGGGCACCGTGACGCTTTGCACCCTGGGGCCGCTGACCAACATCGCCGCCGCCTTCAACACCGCCCCTGACATCATCAGCCGCGTGCAGGAAGTGGTGATGATGGGCGGTGCCTATTTCGAGGTCGGCAACATCACCCCCGCGGCCGAATTCAACATCTACGTCGACCCGGAAGCAGCTGAAACCGTGTTCAAATCCGGCGCGCCCATCACCGTGATGCCATTGGACGTGACGCACAAGGTGCTGGCCACCCGCCCGCGCATCGAGGCGATCCGCGCACTGGACAGTCGGGTTGGTCGCTTCACGGCCGAGATGCTGGACTTCTTCGAACGTTTCGACGTGGCAAAATACGGCTCCGAAGGCGGCCCGCTGCATGACCCCTGCGTCATCGCCTGGCTGCTGCGGCCCGAGCTGTTTTCCGGCCGCCACGTCAATGTCGAGGTTGAGACCCGCTCTGATCTCACTCTGGGCATGACCGTCGCCGATTGGTGGCGGGTGACGGACCGGACGCCCAACGCGCTGTTCATCGGCGACGCCGATGCAGACGGCTTCTTCGAGCTGCTGACACTACGGCTGGCGCGGCTATGAGCGCCGCCCTGCATCTCGCCAAGCCCGAGCACCTCGAACAGGTGTTGTCTCTGGTCGCCGCCTTTCACGCCGAAACCGGCCTGGACAGCAGCGATGAGCATCGCCGCGCCGGAATCGCGCCGCTGCTGGAGGGGCACCCCTACGGTGCGGTCTACCTAATCGGCCCCACCCGGGCACCGATCGGCTACATCATCATTACCTTTGGCTGGTCGGTCGAATTCGGCGGCATGGACGGGTTCGTCGACGAGCTCTACATCCGCCCCGCCGTACGCGGACGCGGCATCGCAACCGAGGTTCTGACCGAACTGCCGAAATCACTGGCATCCGCCGGTCTGAGGGCCCTGCATCTGGAAGTGGACCGCACCAATGAAACCGCCCAGCGGCTCTACCTGCGCACCCGGTTCCAGCCGCGCGCCAACTACATCCTGATGACCAAAGACCTCTGAGGGCGCGCCCCTGGCCACGGCGAAACAGGGGGCACAGCGGTTTTCCGCCTATTCCCGCCAGCCGTTCACTTTTTGCGGAACAATTCTCTCACAGCAAGAGTTCTACTGTCATCTGCGGCCCGACAGCGGGCTGCATGAACCTATGCAAATGGAGACTTTACATGACCTTCCGCTGGATCGCCGTTCTTGCAAGCACTGCTACCCTGGGCCTGGGCGCCTGCACCAACATGACGCCGGAACAGCGCACCGTGGCCGGTGTCGCCGGTGGTGCCGCCGCTGGCCTGATTGCCGCCGACGCGCTGAAGGCTGACGACGACTGGAAGCTGATCGCAGCACTTGGTGGCGCCGCTGCCGGCACCATGGTTGCGCAGAACAACCAGACCAAGCAGTGCGCCTATTCCCGCGGTGACGGCACCTACTACACCGCACCGTGCTGATCTGATCGCCCCCGCTGACGCCCTACCCCGGCCCGTTCAGGGCGTCAGCGCCACCGCGTCTTCGGCCTCGCGGTACTTACAGCCCCTGTGGCAAGGCCGTTACCGAAACGATATTCATCCGATGTACCGGATCAGTATCCGAAACCGGAGCGCCGCTGAACGGATAACTCCCGGTGTAACTGCATCCCAAAAGTGCTGAAAGACATGCACAGATTGCGACTGTGCGAAGCGTTCGCATGGTCATGGCCTGTTCCCCTTTCCGGCAACGTCAAAAGCGCTGCACACCGAAAATTTACCATAAAACCACCGCAACCTTCTGTGACCACGGCCACAGAAGGACAGGTTTTTTGGGGCAGCAGCCGCGCGCTCGCGAAAAACCCCGCCAGTTTCCTGACGGGGTCACGGCGGGAGCGAGCCCGCCGACGTCCTTGGGTCCTGCACTTACTTCAGGATGGAACGACCTGCGTATTCCGCAACTTCGCCCAGCATTTCCTCGATGCGGATCAGCTGGTTGTATTTCGCCAACCGGTCCGAGCGGGCCAGCGAGCCGGTCTTGATCTGGCCGCAGTTGGTTGCGACTGCCAGATCGGCAATGGTGGCGTCCTCGGTCTCGCCCGAGCGGTGCGACATCACGTTGGTGTAGCGCGCGCGATGCGCCATATCGACCGCCTTCAGGGTCTCGGTCAGGGTGCCGATCTGGTTCACCTTCACCAGCATCGAGTTAGCGACGCCACGCTCGATACCATCTGCCAGGCGGGCCGGGTTGGTCACGAACAGGTCGTCGCCCACCAGCTGCACCTTGCCGCCGATCTTGTCGGTCAGCAGCTTCCAGCCATCCCAGTCATCTTCGGACATGCCGTCTTCGATGGAGATGATCGGATAGTCGTTGACCAGCGCCGCCAGGTAGTCGGCGTTTTCTTCCGAGGTCAGGGTCTTGCCCTCGCCCGCCAGAACGTACTTGCCGTCCTTGTAGTATTCGGTCGCCGCGCAGTCGAGCGCCAGGTAGATTTCCTCGCCCGGCTTGTAGCCCGCCTTCTCGATCGACTTCAGGATGAAGTCCAGCGCCTCGCGGGAAGAACCGATGTTGGGCGCAAAGCCGCCCTCGTCGCCGATGCCGGTGCTCAGACCCGCCGCCGACAGCTCTTTCTTCAGGGTGTGGAACACTTCGGAGCCCATGCGCACCGCGTCGCGAATGTTTTCCGCGGCCACCGGCATGATCATGAATTCCTGGATGTCGATCGGGTTGTCGGCATGCTCGCCGCCATTGATGATGTTCATCATCGGCACCGGCAGAACACGGGCCGAGGTGCCGCCGATGTAGCGGTACAGCGGCTGCGAGGTGAAATCTGCCGCCGCTTTCGCCACCGCCATGGAGACGCCCAGAATGGCGTTGGCGCCAAGGCGGCCCTTGTTGTCGGTGCCGTCCAGCTCGATCATCGCCTGGTCCACCGCGACCTGCTCGGTCGCGTCAAAGCCCACCAGCTCCTCGGCGATCTCGCCGTTCACAGCGGCCACCGCTTCCAGCACGCCTTTGCCCATGTAGCGGGACGTGTCGCCGTCGCGCTTTTCCACCGCCTCATAGGCGCCGGTCGATGCACCCGAGGGCACCGCGGCGCGGCCCATGGTGCCGTCTTCCAGCACGACGTCGACCTCCACCGTCGGGTTGCCCCGGCTGTCGAGGATTTCGCGGGCGTGAATGTCGATAATGGTGCTCATCTGTCCATCCTTGATTGGGCCAAAAGCGGCGCGTTCCGTTGCCAGCGTCATAGCAGTCGGCGCGGAAAAGTAAACCGCCCTCGTTATCGCTAACGCACCTATTCTCGGGAGTTTAGGGCTAACATTTCACTGTTTGCGCCAACGGCCAGCGCAGGATGGGGATGCGGGCGTCAGGCCGTGGCGCGACCGGCCTGCAACTGCGCCGCCCGCCGCCGGGCCTGGCGCGCCAGCCGCTGTTCGCGCACGAAGGTGTAAAGCCCGGAACCGATGATCAGCGCCGCCCCCGCCAGGGTCAGCGCGTCGGGCCTCTCGCCAAAGACCACCACGCCCACGAGGATCGAGAACAGCAACCGCGTGTAGCGAAACGGTGTCACCGCCGCCGCATCCCCAACCCGCATTGCCACCACGATCCCGTAGTACCCCAGGACGCCGAACAGGCTGCCCCCCAGCAACATGCCCCATTCCACGCCCTCCAGCATCTGGGCATCGCCCGGCGTGAAGGTGAGCAACAAGGCGCCCGCCGGGATCAGCGTGATATAGGCCTGAAAGCTCACGACTGAAGACGGAACCGCGCTGTTCATCGTGCGCGTCAACAAGTCCCGGGCCGCCACGCCCAACACCGCAATCACCACCAGCAGGGCCGCGGGCTCAAATCCGTCCAGCCCCGGTCGGATGATCAACAGCACCCCGGCGAAACCGGTGCAGATCGCCAACCAGCGCCGCCAGCCCACGTCCTCGCCCAGAAATAGCGCCGCCCCCATCGTGATGACCAGCGGCGTCGCCTGGAACACGGCCGCAACCGTGGAAATCTCGACCCGCGCCAGCGCCGTTGCAAAGGCCATGGCCGAAACCATCTCGGTTGCGGCGCGCATCACCGGCTTCACCTGCCAGGCAGCCGGCGCAAACAGCGCCGCCCGCTGGGACTTGGCCAACAGTGCAAAGACCAGCGCGCAGATCATGCCCAGCAGCATCAGGATCTGGCCCACCGGCAGCGAGCCCGACAGGCGCTTGATGAACATGTCCTCAAGCGTGAAGAACGCCATCGACGCGATGACCAGCAGAATGCCATGCAGATTGTTCATTGAAGCGCGCTCCTGTTGCTTGCCGACGGGCGTGCCGGACGTCCGGGGACAAAAGCGACAATTCGGCGGCGCGACAACTCTGATTGCGACAGGCGCCCATGACTTGCTGTGAGGCGTCGCATCACCATTCGTGATGCAACGGCGCATTGTTCATGACCGCAAGCCCCCGGCTCGCGGCATCGCCCGGCGGGCAGTGCCGCTGACCTCAGTCCGCCTTGCGCGGCACCCCGTAAAGTTCCAGCTTGTGCCCGCGCAACTCGTACCCCAGCTTGCGGGCGATCTTTTCCTGCAACTCCTCGATCTCGGGGTCGCAGAACTCGATCACCTCGCCGGTGTTCATGTCGATCAGGTGGTCATGATGTTCGCGATCGGCGTCCTCGTAGCGCGCGCGGCCGTCGCCGAACTCCAGCCGCTCCAGGATGCCGGCTTCCTCGAACAACTTGACGGTCCGGTACACCGTGGCGATCGAGATCGCCGCATCCCGTGCGCTGGCGCGCGCGTAAAGTTCCTCTACGTCCGGGTGGTCGTCGCTGTCCTGCAGCACCCGTGCAATCACCCGGCGCTGGCCGGTCATCCGCAGCCCCTTGGCCTCGCATCGGGCGATTATCGTCTCTCGCATCGGTGTCCTCGCGGTCTTCTGGCCTTTCTCTTTAGCGGATGCGCCCAGCGCCGAAAACAGGCTTTTCGCCCTCATCAACAGTTGACATTCGCCTTATCCACAGCCATCTAGCGCAAAGGCATCCCTCCCTGCCGCGTGAGCAGAGACCAAAACCGGCCGCGCCTATCAGCGCTCAACCAATCGTCCGGGGTCTAGTGATATGCCGCCATTCCCAAAATCACGCGTGGGGATTTCAGAGGCCAGCAGCCTGGCATCCGGCCAGTGCACGCCCGAGGTCCCTGACCCGCAAGATACCACCGCGTTGCGGTGGATCCGGCCCGTGCAATCCGCAGGGCCGTGAAAGGACAATACGTGACTGAATTTTCGACCATGGGGCTGCCCGAGCAGCTCCTCGCCCGGCTCAAGGACATGGGCCTCAACGATCCCACCCCGATCCAGGCCCGCGCCATCCCCCATGCGCTGAACGGCAAGGACGTGCTGGGCCTGGCCCAGACCGGTACCGGCAAAACCGCCGCCTTCGGCGTGCCGCTGGTGGCACGGATGCTGGAATACGGCCGCAAGCCCGCCGCCCATACCGTGCGCGGCCTGGTGCTGGCCCCCACCCGCGAGCTGGCCAACCAGATCGCCGACACCCTGAAGGGGCTGACTGAAGGCACCCCGATGAAGGTCGGCCTGGTGGTCGGCGGCGTTTCCATCAACCCGCAGATCTCCCGCATCGCCAAGGGCACCGACATCCTGGTCGCCACCCCCGGCCGCCTGATCGACATCCTCGACCGCGGCGCGCTGGACCTCGGCTCCTGCGACTTCCTGGTGCTCGACGAGGCCGACCAGATGCTGGACCTCGGCTTCATCCATACCCTGCGCAAGATCGCGGCGCTGATCCCGTCCGAACGCCAGACCATGCTGTTCTCGGCCACCATGCCCAAGCAGATGAACGAGATCGCCAATTCCTACCTGCAACGCCCGGTCCGGATCGAGGTCTCGCCCCCGGGCAAGGCCGCGGACAAGATCACCCAGTCGGTGCACTTCATCGCCAAGGCGGAAAAGCTGAACCTCTTGAAGGAGCTTTTGGACACCCACAAGGACGAGCGCACGCTGGTCTTCGGCCGCACCAAATGGGGTATGGAAAAGCTGATGAAGACCCTGGACAAGGCAGGCTTTGCAGCTGCCGCGATCCACGGCAACAAGAGCCAGGGCCAGCGTGAGCGCGCCCTTGCCGCCTTCAAATCCGGCGACATCAAGGTGCTGGTCGCCACCGATGTGGCCGCCCGCGGTCTCGACATTCCGGATGTGAAGTACGTCTACAACTACGAACTGCCGAACGTGCCGGACGCCTATGTCCACCGCATTGGCCGCACCGCCCGTGCTGGCAAGGACGGCGCCGCCGTGGCCTTCTGCGCCCCGGATGAGATGGATGAGCTGAAGGCGATCCAGAAGGTGATGAAGCTGACCATCCCCGTGGCCTCCGGCCGCGCCTGGGAGGCAATGCCCGATCCCGCGGCCCCCGCCGGTAAACCGGGCGGCAAGCCCGGCGGACGTCGCGGCGGTCCGCGTCGCCGGGGCGGTGGCGGCCAGGGGGGCAACGGTGCCCAGGGCGGCCAGAACGCCAGACCGCAGGGCGCCAAGCCCGGCGGTCAGCGCCGCCGCAGCCAGAAGCAGCGCGCCCGCTGATCGCGCCCCATCCGCCAGCGCCGGGTCAAGGGTCCCGCAGGGACCGCGCGGCACGCGCGGCCTGCCCTTGACGCGGTGCTGGCGGATCACACACTTGCAATGGCGCTGACGGGCAGACCTGCCCGTCAGCGCCTCTCAGCATAAAATCCATGGCCAGATGAGCGGTGCGGAGCGGCGGCAATTGATCCGCAACCCGCCTCCTATGCCCCCCCTTGCGCTGCGCAGCAGCGCCGGGCCCAAGCCTGCCAGGGCGGTTCAGGCGCAGCCTGAAACACCCGCAGGCGCGGGAGCCCCTCTCCCCCGCCCCACACCGCCTTGAACGTTTCACACCGCCTGGAAATCCGCCCAGACCGGCAGATGGTCCGAGGCCACATGCGCCGGCCGTGCGCCATGCACCCCATGCGCCACCGCCTTCAGCCGGTGGCAATGGGCGATGCGGTCCAGCGCGCCCAGCGGCCGCAGCGCCGGAAAGCTGGCCTTGCGCGGCAGGAAGGTCAGGGAGGGCGCGATATGCTCCAGCACCGGCGCGCGGGACCATTCGTTGAAATCCCCCGCCAGCACCACCGCCGCATCATCGGCCTTGGCGGCGCGGGCCAGCGCGCGCATCTGCTCGCGCCGGGCGCGCCCTGTCAGTCCCAGATGCGCACCGATCACCCGCAGCGGTCCCAGCGGCGTATCAAACCGCACCCAGACCGCGCCGCGCGGCTCCAGCCCCGGCAGCGTGATGTGGCCCTTGTCCGTCAACTCGACCGCGCCGCGGTAGAGGACCGCATTGCCGTGCCAGCCTAAGGAGCCAGCACCGCCCAGGTCCGCCGCCTGCCAGCCGGTTTCCTCGACCAGGAACGGCGGCAGTGCCGCAGGCCGCGGCGGCAGCCGCTTGTCGGCCTCCTGCAGGACCGCGACCTGTGCGCCCAGCCGCTCCAGCACCTGCAGGATACGCTCGGGCCGCCGTCGCATGTCCATGCCGACGCATTTCTGAATGTTATAGGTCGCGATCCGCAACCCGTTCCGGGGTGGATGATCCGGCATCTGCGCCCTCCGCTGTCCTGCCGCCAGATTGACCCGTCCAGCGCCGCCTTACAAGCAGATCGCACCGCCTTGGCTGGCCCAGCTCCTGCGGCACCGCTGGACACGGACGGCGTTCCGGTGCAAGTCTGCCGTATGGATCCCACCGCTCAGACAACCGGCCCGAAGACCTGCATCCGAATTACCATCCCGGCCTGAACCGCCGGGCCGGGTCACCCTGTCTGAACACTTTTCTTCCCACCTCTCATACAAAGCCGGCGCACCGCGCCGCACGCGGGGTCCTTCCATGACTTCTTCCCACCCGACTTCCCACCCAACGCTCCACATGTTCTGCGGCAAGATCGCCGCGGGCAAATCCACCCTGGCGGCTCAGCTTGCCCGCCAGCCCGGCACGCTCCTGATCGCCGAGGACCGCTGGCTCGCGGCGCTGTTTGCCGGTCAGCTCCGCACCGGCGCCGATTACCTGCGCTGCAGCGGCCGGCTGCAATCCATCATGGCCCCGCACGTCGCGGCGCTGCTGGACAGCGGCCTGTCGGTGGTGCTGGATTTTGCCGCCAATACGCGCCAGCAGCGGCACTGGCTGCGCGGCCTTGCCAGCCGCAGCGGCCTGCGCCACCAGATGCACGTGCTGCTGCCGCCGGATGCGGTCTGCCTCGCAAGGCTGCGCAGCCGCAACGCAAGCGGGGATCACCCCTTTGCCGCAACCGAGGCGCAGTTCCACCAGTTTGCCAAGCACTTCCAACCGCCCGCGGCGGATGAAGGCTTTGAGCTTGTCTACCACGATCAGCCGGGCTGAGGCGGACCGGCGGCTCAGGTGCCGCAGAAGGTCGCCTGCACCACTTCCTCCGGCGCGGGCGGGCGCTGCAGGTCTGCGTGCTCCGGCTGCTCCTCATAGGGGCGCGCCAACACTGTAGTCAGCCGGTGGAAAGGCGCGAAATCCCCGGCCACCGCACTGGCAATCATCTCCTCGATGCGGTGGTTGCGCGGGATGAAGGCCGGGTTGGTGCGGCGCATCAGCGCCTGCGGGTCCGGCTCTCCCTCCAGCCGAGCCTGCCAGCCTTCGGCCCAGCTGTCGAAGGCCGCCGGATCGGTGAACTGGTCCCGCGCATCGCCCGTGCCCAGCGCCCGGAACGTGTTGGTGAAATCGCTCTGGTTCTGCGCCATCCGCTCCAGCAGGCCGGTGACCAGCTCCAGGTCGCCCGCGCGCGCCGAGGTGATCCCCAGCTTGGCCCGGAACCGCGCCAGCCAGGCCTCCTCCAGGAGCTTCGGCATCGCGTGAACGATCTCGGTGGCTTCCTCGACACCGGCCTGCGGATCTTCCAACTGCTGGATCAGCGCGGTGGCCAGTTGGGCCAGGTTCCACACGGCGATATTGGGCTGGTTGGCATAGGCATAGCGTCCGCCCCGATCGATCGAGGAAAACACCGTATTAGGATGATACACATCCATGAAGGCGCAAGGCCCGTAGTCGATCGTCTCGCCCGAGATGGAGGAGTTGTCCGTATTCATCACCCCGTGGATGAACCCCACCGACATCCAGGCCGAGACCAGCGTCACCTGCGCGTCACGCACCGCCCGCAGCAGCCCCATCGGCCCCTCGGCGTCCGGATAATGGCGGGCAATCGCATACTCCGTCAGCTGCCGCAGGCTGTCGGTGTCGCCGCGCGCGGCAAAGACCTGGAACGTGCCCACCCGCAGATGGCTGGCCGCCACCCGCGTCAGCACCGCACCGGGCAGGCCGCCCTCGCGCCACACGGTCTCGCCCGTGGCCACCGCCGCCAGCGCGCGGGTGGTGGGGATGCGCAAGCTGTGCATCGCCTCGCTTACCACGTATTCACGCAGCACCGGTCCCAGCCAGGCACGCCCGTCGCCGCCCCGCGAATAGGGCGTGCGCCCCGAGCCTTTCAGCTGGATGTCGCGGCGGATGCCGTCGCTCCCCACCACCTCACCCAGCAGGATCGCGCGCCCGTCGCCCAGCTGCGGATTGTAGGTGCCAAACTGGTGCCCGGCATAAAGCTGCGCCAGGGGCTCGGCCCCCTCGGGCACAATGTTGCCGCCAAAGACCTGCGCCATCTCGGCCGCGTCCCCGGCGCTGATGCCCAGCACCGCGGCCAGGTCTTCGTTAAAGGCCAGCAGGTCCGGCGCCTTCACCGGCACCGGCGGCAGTTTGCTGTGGAAGGCCCCAGGCAGGGCGGCGTATGTATTGTCGAACGGGATCATCAGTGTCATGGCCCAAACATATGCCCGGAACCGGGATTTACCAGCACCAAACGGGAGATACTCCAGATGACCGCGGACCAGATCATTGAGCACCTCGGCCTGCAGCAGCACCCCGAGGGCGGCTGGTACAAGGAAACCTGGCGCGCCGAAAATGACGGCCGCCCCACCGGCACCTGCATCTATTTCCTGCTGAAGGGCGATGAGCGCAGCCACTGGCACCGTGTCGATGCGGCCGAGATCTGGCTCTACCACGCCGGAGCACCGCTGGTGCTGTCGATGGCGGCAAGCGATGCAGGCCCGGCACAGGACCATCTGCTGACGCCCGATCTGACCAAGGGCGCACTGCAACTAGTGGTGCCCGAGGGCCACTGGCAGGCCGCCCGCAGCACCGGCGACTACACGCTGGTCAGCTGCACGGTTTCACCCGGTTTCCAGTTCGAAGGCTTTGAGCTGGCAGCGCCCGGTTTCGACATCCCGCGCTGACCTGTCGGCGGGCGCGCGCCCGTTACGCGGACCATGGCGAACTTTTCACAAAGCTCTCGCCCCAGCTGCCGCCTGTCACGCCTCGCCGGGCACGCTGACCACGCCGCCGCCGACGCAGGCGCTGACGCCCGTGGTGCCCGGGGCCGAGGTCGGCAACCCCCGCGCAACCCGCACCGCCAGATGGGCAAAGGCCTGCGCTTCCAGCATGTCACCGTCCAGCCCCACGCCCTCAACCGGCTTCACCGGGCAGTCCAGCGACACCCGCAGCATCTCCATCAACACCGGGTTATGTCGCCCGCCGCCAGTGGCCAGCACCATTTCGGGCGGCTCCGGGCAATGCTCCATCCCCTGCGCCACCCCGGCAGCGCACATCGCCGTCAGCGTGGCTGCGGCATCGGCATCAGACAGTTCCTTGACCAAGGAGACCATCTCGGCAAAATCGTTCCGGTCCAGCGACTTGGGCGGCATTCGCGCGAAATAGGGCTCGGCCAGGAACAGCTCCAGCGCGCCGGTTTCCACGGTGCCAGACCGCGCCACCTTGCCGTCCACGTCCCACGGGATGCCCAGCCGCTCCTGCACCAGATCATTGACCGGCGCATTGGCCGGGCCGGTGTCAAAGGCAATCAGCGCGCCCGCGTCTTCGGGACGTTCAAACCGCGGATCGACATAGGTGAGGTTGCCCACCCCACCGAGGTTCAGAAAGCACAACGGCCGGGTCGCACCGATGTATTTCGCGCAGGCGAAGTGAAAGAACGGCGCCAGCGGCGCGCCCTCCCCGCCCATCGCCACGTCATCGCTGCGGAAATCCCAGACCACGGGCTTGCCCAGCCGTTCTGCCAGCGCCGCGCCGTCGCCCACCTGCAGCGTGCCCTGGCGGCGCGGCGCATGGGCCAGGGTCTGACCGTGAAAACCGATGATCTCGGCCTCGCTGAACCCCGCCAGCACCTCCGCATGGACGCGGTCGCAGACCTCCGCCGCAGCCTCGACCTCCGGCCCGGTCCATTTGCCGAGACCCGCACGCAGCACCTCGCGCTCTGCCGCGGTGTATTCGCGGTAGCGGCTCTTGCCAAAGCTCTGGATGCGCTCGCCGTCGGTCACCACCTCAGCCGCATCCACCCCGTCCAGCGAGGTGCCGCTCATCGCGCCCAAGGCCCGCACCATCCCAGTCTTTGGGCCAGTCCTTGGGCCAGCCTTCGGGCCCGTCTTTGCGCCTGTCCTTGCGCCCGCTCTTGCGATGGCTCTGCCCATCCGCCTGCCCCTTCACAGCCTCCGGGCCTGCCCTGCCCGTTCGCGCGGATACTACCGCGCATAAATTGCCGGGAAAACAGGTTCCAACCCGCGCGGATGCGATTTATAGGGGCTAGGTGCAAACCAAGAGACCGAGGCATGTCATGACCTACACTCCCAAATCGGATTTCATCGCTGTAATGATGGAACGCGGCTATCTGGCCGACTGCACCGATTATCAGGGCCTGGACGAGGCGCTGCTGAAGGGGGTTCAGCCTGCCTATATCGGTTATGACGCCACCGCGCAGTCGCTGCACGTGGGGCACCTGTTGAACATCATGATGCTGCGCTGGCTCCAAAAGACCGGCCACAAACCGATCACCCTGATGGGCGGCGGCACCACCAAGGTGGGCGACCCCTCGTTCCGTTCGGACGAGCGCCCGCTGCTGGGCCCCGAACAGATCGACGCCAATATTGCCGGTATGAAAAAGGTCTTCGCCAATTACCTGACCTACGGCGACGGCGAAAACGACGCCATCATGCTCAACAACGCCGAGTGGCTCGACAATCTGAACTACCTCGAATTCCTGCGCGACATCGGCCGCCATTTCTCGGTGAACCGGATGCTGTCGTTCGAGTCCGTGAAATCGCGCCTCGACCGCGAGCAGTCGCTGTCGTTCCTGGAATTCAACTACATGATCCTGCAGGCCTATGACTTCATGGAGCTGAACCGCCGCTACGGCTGCATCCTGCAGATGGGCGGCTCGGACCAGTGGGGCAACATCGTCAACGGCATCGACCTCACCCGCCGGGTGATCGACCACGAGGTCTACGGCCTCACCTCGCCGCTGCTGACCACCTCGGACGGCCGCAAGATGGGCAAGTCCCAGGGCGGCGCGATCTGGCTCAATGGCGAGATGCTCTCGCCGTATGAGTTCTGGCAGTTCTGGCGCAACACCACCGACGCCGACGTCGGCCGCTTCCTCAAGCTCTATACCGAGCTGCCGGTTGACGAATGCGAGCGCCTTGGCGCGCTGCAAGGCTCCGAGATCAACGAGGGCAAGGTGATCCTCGCCAATGAGGTGACCAAGCTCTTGCACGGTCCCGAGGCCGCGGCGGCAGCCGAAGCCACCGCCCGCGAAGTATTTGAAAAGGGCGGCATCGGTGACGACCTGCCCACGCTGACCCTGTCGCCTGCGGATCTGGGCGACGGCATCTCGATCGTGCAGCTGATCGTGAAGTCGGGGCTGGCGAAATCCGGCAAAGACGCCAAGCGCCTGATCGCCGAGAACGGCGCCAAGCTGGATGACCAGCCGCTGACCGACGCAGGCCTGATGATCGACGCAGGCGCGCTCACGTCGCCGATCAAGCTCAGCGCAGGCAAAAAGCGCCACGCGCTGGTGCAGCTGGCCGACTGAGCCACCGACCTCACCACCCGTCAAAGGGAGCCTTCGGGCTCCCTTTTTTTCATGCTGTTCCAGCCCCTCCCGCCCATTCCAGTGCCATCGCAGATGGAACTTCATGGTTGGGCCGGGCAGCACGCTCCCGCGTGCTGCGGCAGCTCTGCCCTTTCAATGTCTCCGCCCACGGCAACGGACTCAGCGCCCACCCCGCCCAGGCCGGGTCAAGGGCGGCAAAGCCGCCGTGCGCAGCACGGTTCACCCTTGACGCGGCCAGGGCGAACATAAACTGGTACTGGCGCTGATGGGCAGACCTGCCCTTCAGCGCCTCTCAGCGGATCTTCCTGCTGCGCCAGCAGCCCGCCGCGCAGCGGCGCCCGGCCCAAGGCCGTAAAAGATGCTCTGGCGCAGCCAGAACATCTGCGGGCGCGGGAGCCTCTCCCCGCGCAAAGCAGTCACGCAGCGCCACCTAAAACAGCAGCCAATCCGCCAGCGTCAACAGCAGGAAAACCGGCACCGACAATGCCGCCGCCAGCAGCACCGCTGCCGCCCTGGTCACCCGCGGCGCCGGCGCAGACTGGCCCAGAACTTCACTTCGCTTTTTCATCGCTTTATTAACCATCATTTAGGTTTCCAGCGCGTTAATACGGTGCATGTTCGATCGCCCCCCGGAACCCGCCGCAACCACCACCGCACGTCCAGCCGCGCTGCAGCAATCCGCAGAATTTGCCCGCGCCCTCGGCGCCTGCGGCCAGACCCCGCTTTGGCTGGCCGGTACCCTGCATTCCCCCGACGTGCTGGTGCTGCGCCGCCGCTTTGCGGGCGGGCTCCACGCCGCCATGATCAACCGTGCACCAGTTGACGATCTGCCGGGACTTATCGCCCGGTTGCGCGCAACCGGCCTTGGCCGCACGCCACTGATCCTGACCCCCGAAACTGCGCCCCCGGACCTGGCCCACCACGGCGCCGTGCCGCTGATGAGCCCCGCCCATGTTGCCCTGCTGGACCTCACCCCGGATCCGCAGCAGCGCCGCGCCGCGCTGCATCAGAAATGGCGCAACCGGCTGAACCACGCCGCCGCCCAAGGCCTGCGCCTGACCCGCCAGAACATGCCGGACGACCCCGACCACTGGCTGCTCGCCGCCGACAGCGCCCAGCAGGCGGCGCGCGGCTACCGCAGCTGGCCGGTGCCGCTGACGCTGGCCTATGCGCGGCAGAACAAGGGCCGCGCCAAACTGTTCCAGGCCTTCGAGGGCCGCGAGCCCGTCGCCGCCATGCTGATCCTGACCCACGGCAGCGGCGCAAACAGCGCCGCCAGCTATCACATCGCCCATTCCACCGCCCGCGGCCGCCATCTCAGCGCCCATAACCTCCTGATGTGGGAGGCAATGTCCTGGCTCGCCGCCAAGGGCGTCCGCCAGCTCGACCTCGGGCTGATCAACACAGAGGACGCCGCTGGCCTTGCCCGGTTCAAGCTCGGCACCGGCGCGAGCCTGCACCGCCTCGGCGGCACCTGGGCGCTCTGGCCGCCGCTGGGCCGCCTGCTGCGCCCGCTCGCCGCGCTGGACCGACGGCTGATGCAGGCCTAGCGGCAAACCGCCGCGACGTGCCGTCCCGCCCCGCCGCGCCGCTGGACAGGGCCGCCTGCCCCGGATTATATGAACACACGTTCAGATAACCGGGAGGAGACCCGCCCATGAAACTCGCAGACACCGCCGCCGTCATCACCGGCGCCGCCTCCGGCCTCGGCGAGGCCACCGCCCGCCATTTCGCCGAACAAGGCGCGCAGGTCACCATTCTGGACCGCGACGCGGAGCGCGGCCCGCAGGTGGCTAGGGACATCGGCGGCCACTTCGCCCAGACCGATGTCACGGATGAAGCCTCGGTGCAGGCCGCCATCGCCCATGCCGCCGACAAGATGGGCAAGATCACCGCCTGCGTGAACTGTGCCGGCATCGCCATCGGCGCCAAGACCGTGGGCAAGGACGGCCCGCATCCGCTGGACGCCTACAGGCGCACCATCGACATCAACCTTGTCGGCACCTTCAACGTCGCCCGCCTCGCCGCCGCCGAAATCGCCAAGAACGCTCCCGACGCGGACGGCGCCCGCGGCGTCATCATCAACACCGCCTCCATCGCCGCCTTCGACGGCCAAAAGGGCCAGGCCGCCTATGCCGCTTCAAAGGGCGGGGTTGCGGGCATGTGCCTGCCGATGGCGCGCGATCTGGCCTCTCTGGGCATCCGGGTGATGACCATCGCGCCGGGCATCTTCATGACCCCGATGCTGGCCGGCCTGCCCGAAGAGGTGCAGCAGCAGCTCGCCGCCGACGTCCCCAACCCGGCCCGGCTGGGCGATCCGCGCGAATTTGGCCGCCTCGCCGGATTCATCGTCGAAATGGGCTATCTGAATGGCGAGGTCATCCGCATCGACGGCGCCCTGCGCATGCGCTGACGCGCCCACCGCTGGTTGCGGGTCAAGGGCGGCAAAGCCGCCGTGCGCAGCACGGGTTCACCCTTGACGCGCAATCAGCGGCACACACACTCGATATGGCGCCTTGCGGGGCACATTTGCCCCGCAAGCGCTTCTCAGCAGATATCTTCAGCGTTGCGCAGCAACGCCCGGCCCAAGGCTGCACAAAAGTTTTCCGGCGCAGCCGGAACACCTGCGGGCGCGGGAGCGCTGCGCCTGCGCCGACACCCCGCTCACCCTTGAAAGCCAAACTGTTGCGGCAACAGCGCCCGCCGGTGTTGCACGCGCCTGCGCGCCGCCGCCCGCGGATCCGTGCCAATGGTCCGCCAAAGACAAGAAGACAAACGCAAACCCCGGCGCCCGCGACGTTTACCCAGCAGATATGTTTATTGATAAATCACAAAGCCTTACGACAGTGTCTTTGACCCATTGTTTCGCGCGCGAAACAATGGGTCAGCCTTGCTGTCTTACCCGGCCGAGCGACATCAGCCCCCGGCCTTCTCCTCCAAGAGCAGCCATTCTTCCTCGGCCGCGGCCAGCTTTTCCTGCCGTTCGACCAAGGCCTCGGTGGCCTTCTTGAACTTGACCGGCTCGCGGGTGAACAGCTCCGGGTCCGCCATCAGCTCCTGCAGCTTGCCGATCTCCGCCTCCAGCCGCTCGATCTCGCCGGGCAGCGCGTCCAGCCGGTGTTTTTCCTTGAAGCTCAGGCCGTCCTTGGGCTGGCTCTCCTGCTTGGGCTTGGGCTTGGCGGGTTTTGCCTTCTCGGGCTTTGCCTGGCCCTCCAGCGGGCCGCGCTGCGCCAGGTAGTCGCTCCAGCCGCCCGCATAGGCGGTGACCCGGCCATTGCCCTCCATCGCGATGGTGGTGGTGGCCACCCTGTCCAGGAAATCGCGGTCGTGGCTGACCAGCAGCACGGTGCCGTCGTAGCCGTCCAGCAGTTCCTGCAACAGGTCCAGCGTCTCCACGTCCAGATCGTTGGTAGGTTCGTCCAGGACAAGCAGGTTCGAGGACCGCGCCATCAGCCGCGCCAGCAGCAGCCGCGCCTTCTCGCCGCCCGACAAGGACCGCACCGGCGCCCGCGCCTGCCGTTCATCGAACAGGAATTCCTTCAGATAGCCGACCACATGCTTGGGCTGGCCGCGCACCATCACCTGGTCGGCCTTGCCGGAAATCCCCAGCAGCGGGTCCGAGGTCAGGTTCTCCCACAGGCTCGCATCACCATCCAGCTGGTCACGGGTCTGGTCGAACAGCGCAATTTCCAGGTTGGTGCCCAGCTGCACCGCGCCCGCATCCGGCTCTTCCATGCCCAGCAGCATCTTCAGCAGCGTCGTCTTGCCCGCCCCGTTGGGGCCGACAAAGGCCACCCGGTCGCCGCGCTGCACCTTCAGCGAGAAATCCCTGACGATCTCCTTGTCGCCGAAAGCCTTGCTCAGCCCCTCCGCCTCGATCACCTTGCGGCCCGATTTCGGCCCAGCCTCAAGCGCCATCTCGGCGGTGCCCTGCCGCTTGATCTGGCTGGCGCGCTCCGCCTTCAGATCCTGCAAGGCCCGCACCCGGCCCATGTTGCGCTTGCGCCGGGCCGAGATGCCCTCCACTGCCCAGCGGCTTTCCGATTTGATCAGCCGGTTCAGCTTGTGGCGCTGCTGGTCTTCCTCTTCCCAGATCTTGTCGCGCCAGGCCTCGAAATGCTCGAACCCCTTTTCCTGGCGGCGCACCTGGCCGCGGTCCACCCACAGGGTGGCGCGGGTCAAGGCGCGCAGAAACGCCCGGTCGTGGGAGATCAGCACAAAGGCGGCGCGGGTCGATTTCAGCTCCTCCTCCAGCCAGGTGATCGCCTCGATGTCCAGGTGGTTGGTCGGCTCGTCCAGCAGCATCAGGTCCGGCGCCTCGGCCATCAGCTTGGCCAGCGCGGCACGCCGCCGCTCGCCGCCCGAGGCGGTCTCCACCGGCCGCGCCGGGTCGAACTTCAGCCCCTCGCCCGCACGCTCCACCTTGTAAAGCTCGCCCGGCTCCAGCCCGCTGGCGGCGAAATCACCCAGGGTAGCAAACCCCTCCATCTTGGGATCCTGCTCCATGTAGCCGACGGAGCGGCCGGGCGGCACCACGATCGAGCCACTGTCAGCTTCGACAATACCCGCCATCACCTTCATCAAGGTGGATTTACCCGATCCGTTGCGGCCCACCAGCGCCACCCGGTCGCCCGGCTGCACCACCAGATCAAGATCGGCGAAAACCGGATCGCCCCCGAAGGTGAGGGAAATGCCGGACATCTGCAAAAGAGGAATACGTGCCATGACAGGCTGCTACCCCGGCGGCAGAAACGCGTCAACGCCCGCCTTTCATCTTTCCAGAAATACTCAGCCCTGGCCGGCAACGGCCCGCAGCAGCCGCTTGCGCGCGGCGGGAATCGCGTTGATTTCCAGCCCGGTGAACACATGCAGCGTGTTGAGGTCCCGATCCACCACCGCGTGGTCGCTGACCCAGCCCCCCATCAACAGATAGGTCCGCAGCAATGGCGGCATCTGCAGCATCGCCCGCTTCACGTCGGGCCGTCGCTGCGGCCCCGTGGCAAAGCGAAAGACGTCGGGCGCCTTGCAGCCGGCCTGCCAGCGCCCCGGCGCCAGGTGGCGCTGCCGCAACAGCGCAAAGGCATCCAGATAGGGCAGCGGCGTCGTGCCCGCAAAGGACGAGCAGCCGAACAGCAGGCGCACCGCCATGCGGTCGACAAAGGCGGTCATGGCGCCCCAGGCAACCCGCAGAATATCAGGGTCGGACGATTCGGGATGGATGCAGAACCGTCCCATCTCGACCATGCGTCCGGCAAAGCCCTGCAGCGCCGCGAGATCATAGAACTGCGCCGCATAGCTCCGTGCGAGGCCGCTGCCATCTTCCAGCACCAGCAATCGAAAGCAGCAGACCAGCGCGCCGGTGTCGATGTCTTCGACCAGAACATGGGTACAGAGCGCATCATGCGCGTCGCGGTCCGGCTGAGCCGTTTTAAAACACAGGCTGCGCAGGGCCTGCGCCGCGGCGACATCCGCCGCCCCCGCCGCCTGCCGCGCCCGGTAACGCCCCTTGCTCAACGCGATCTGTGGTTCTGCCATCGCGGCCTCCCCGTGCTCCGGCTCAGCCCTTAGCATAGGCGCTGTGACAGCGCGGTGAAGACCTGCGCGCGGGGGCGGTGCAAGCGCGCACCCTGTTTCAGCCGTGTCAGTTGTCGCCGATGAACTGGTCGGGGCTGAAGTTGCCCAGATTGCCCAGCAACTGCCGCAGGAAGGTGGAATCCTGCACGCTCGAGCTGGTCACGCGGCGCTCAAGAGGCACCACCTTGCCGTCTTCGAGGTTGTACCGCTGAATTCCCTGCACAACGCCGGCGGTGTCAAAGCTGATCGCCACCAGATCTCGGGACACCGGCTTGGGCGCTGCGGCGCCATAATGGCGGAACCGGGTCGCGACATAGTAGTAGCCGCTGTCATTCAGCACGCCGGTCGAGGACGGCACGCCAATGGTCTCGGCCACGGAATCCCGCGTGTCGATCCCCGGCACCACCTCGGCCAGCTGATCCGGAGACGGCACGTAGCCATGCTTGCGGTAGGTCGCCGCGCAGGCGCTTAGCGCCACCCCCACGGCCACAAAAACCGCGGTGCGCAGAACAGGTTTAAGATCAAATCCCTTGGCAAACATCATGGCCCCCCGAGCCGCCGCCGCAACCGGCGGCTTGAATACATCTGGCAACCCGATTACCTAATGACCGCTTCCGGTTCAAGAAACGAAAGTTCCCGACCATGACTGACAGCACCGCCCTGCGGGTGGCCGATCTGCCACAGAACGCCCCCACCCCATTCGAGATCACACCGGACAAACCGGCGCTGGATGCCCTGGCGACGGAACTGGGCGTGACCGGACTGCGCAAGCTGCGCTTCACCGGCCAGATCCGCGCCATCGGCAAGGCTGACTGGCAGCTGACCGGCACCCTGGGGGCCACCGTGGTGCAGGACTGCGTCGTGACGCTGGAACCGGTCACCACCCGGATCGACGAGCCGGTGCAGATCACCTACCTTGCGCATTTCGAGACTCCCGACGAGGAAGAAGTCGAGATGCCGGAGGATGACACCACCGAGCCGCTCGGCAGCCATATCGACCCCGCCGCGGTGATGACCGAGGCGCTGGCGCTGCATATCCCAGCCTATCCGCGCAAGGAAGGCGCCAGCCTGGGCGAAGCGGTCTATGCCGAAAAAGGCGTCACGCCGATGCGTGACGAGGACACCCGCCCCTTTGCCGGCCTGGCCGCCTTGCGCGGGCAGCTGGAGCAAAAGGACGACACGCCGGAAGATTGACGCGCATTTTTCGCCGGCAGCTGAATTTCCGGCTGGAACCCTTGCGGGCGCTGCCCTAAAAAACCCCTTGCGCCGACGGAGATTCGCAGTATTTTCGCGCGCTCATCGGAATTTTTGGTTGGACAATGCTAAGGCAGACGCCTAAACGCACGTCAGACTGATCGAACAGAACGCAATCGCGCCGCGGGGCTGCCCCCAAGGCCCAAACAGACAAAGGTTGAGACATGGCCGTCCAACAGAACAAAGTATCCAAATCGCGCCGCAACAACCGCCGCGCGCACGATGCCTTGGTTGCTGCAAACCCGAACGAATGCGGCAACTGCGGCGAGCTGAAACGCCCGCACCACGTGTGCCCCTCCTGCGGCCACTACGACAACAAAGAGATTGTCGCAGCAGCTGACGAGATCGAGATCGACGAGGACGCGGCGTAAGCCACGGACAGGATTTGATGCCAGGCAGGCTTTCGCATGACGGGTAAACCCGATCACATTCAGGCAAAAGCCGGCCGCATCACCATTTCTGTTGACGCCATGGGCGGAGACGCCGGCCCCGCGGTTGTGGTGGCCGGCATTGCCATGTCTGCCGAGAAGAACCCCGATATCGGGTTCATTCTTCACGGTCCCGCCGACCAGCTGAAGCCGCTGGTCGACAAGCGGCGTGCCCTGGATGGCCGGGTCGAGATCCGCGACGTGCGCGATGTGGTCACCATGGAGGACAAGCCCTCCCAGGTGATGCGCAACGGCAAGGGCACCTCGATGTGGTCCGCGCTTGACGCGGTCAAGAATGGTGAAGCCGCCGGTGCCGTATCCTGTGGCAACACCGGCGCGTTGATGGCTCTGTCGATGCTGCGCCTGCGCAAACTGCCAGGCGTCAACCGCCCTGCCATTGCAATTCTCTGGCCGTCGCTGAACCCGCAAGGGTTCAACGTGATGCTGGACGTCGGCGCCGACGTGAAGGCGGATGCCGAGGATCTGCTGCAATACGCGCTGATGGGCACCTCTTACGTGCGCAACTCGATGGACATCGCCTGCCCGCGTGTGGGCCTGCTGAATGTCGGCACCGAGGAGCACAAGGGCCGCGCCGAACTGAAGGAAGCCTACGGGCTGATCGCCGAGAACGCGGCGCGGTCGCAGTTCGAATTCGTGGGCTTTGTCGAAGGCAGCGACATTCCCGGCGACATCGCCGACGTGATCGTCACCGACGGGTTCACCGGCAATGTGGCGATCAAGACCGGCGAAGGCACCGCCACGCTGATGCGCACCGCCCTGCGCGAGGCGTTCCAGTATTCCTTCCTGTCCCGGATTGCCGCGCTGTTGGCGATGACCTCGCTGAAACGCCTGTCGAAACGGCTGGACCCGCGGCGCGTCAACGGCGGCGTGTTCCTGGGCCTGAACGGCACCGTGGTGAAATCCCACGGCGGCGCCGATGCCACCGGAGTTTCGGCTGCCGTGAAACTGGCTTTCCGGCTGGCGCAGCAGGGTTTTGCCGAAAAACTGGCGGCACGGGTTGCATCTGCCGGTGCGCCTCCCCAAGATGACCCGGCTGACCGCGCGCTGCGGGCAGCCACAGATCAAGACTAACAACAAGGCAGGCACCGGATGACGCGACGTGCGGTAGTTGTAGGCACTGGCCACTATCTCCCCGAACGGGTTGTTGAAAACGCGGAATTCGAAGCAATGCCGGAACTGGATACCACGGACGAATGGATCCGTACCCGGTCCGGCATCGAGCGCCGCCATTTCGCCGCCGAGGGTGAGACGACCTCCGACATGGCCGCCAGGGCCGCGGAGGCCGCGCTGGCGGACGCCGGCCTGACAGCCGACGACGTCGATGCCATCGTGGTCGCCACCTCCACCGCCGACCTCACCTTCCCCTCGGCCGCCACCATGGTGCAGGCCAAGCTGGGCATGACCCGCGGCTTTGCCTTTGACGTGCAGGCGGTCTGCGCGGGTTTTGTCTATGCGCTGTCCAACGCCAATGCGCTGCTGGCCTCGGGCCAGGCGGAGCGGGTGCTGGTGATCGGTGCCGAAACCTTCAGCCGCATCATGGACTGGAGCGACCGCTCGACCTGCGTGCTGTTCGGCGATGGCGCCGGTGCGCTGCTGCTGGAAGCCCAGGAGCAAAGCGGCACCAGCGACGACCGCGGCATCCTGTCGACCGACCTCAACTCTGACGGGCGCTACAAGGACCTGCTTTATGTGGATGGCGGCGTGTCGACGCAATCCACCGGCTATCTGCGGATGCAAGGCAACCAGGTGTTCCGCCACGCCGTCGAGAAGCTCGCCTCCACCGCCACGACCGCGCTGGAGCGCGCGGGCCTGGCAGCCGAGGACGTGGACTGGATCGTGCCGCATCAGGCCAACATCCGCATCATCCAGGGCACGGCCAAGAAAATGGGACTGAGCATGGACAACGTGGTGGTAACCGTGCAGGATCACGGCAACACCTCCGCCGCCTCGATCCCGCTGGCCCTCTCCGTCGGCAAGGCGCGCGGCCAGATCAAGCAGGGCGACCTGATCGTGACCGAGGCCATTGGCGGCGGGCTCGCCTGGGGAGCCGTCGTGCTGCGCTGGTAGCAGATCCGCCAGAAAGACCACCCGCAATTCATTGATATTGACAGGGAAATTCTCTGCGCCCTATGCTTTGGGAAACAACGGGGAATGGTATGGGCGAAAAAACACTGACACGAATGGATTTGAGCGAAGCGGTTTTCCGCGAAGTCGGCCTGTCGCGCAATGAAAGCGCGCAGCTGGTGGAAAGCATGCTGCAACATATGTCGGACGCCCTGGTGCGCGGCGAACAGGTGAAGATCTCCTCGTTCGGGACATTCAGCGTAAGGGACAAGTCGGCCCGCGTCGGGCGCAACCCGAAGACTGGCGAAGAGGTGCCGATCCAGCCGCGCCGCGTGCTGACCTTCCGGCCGTCCCACCTGATGAAAGACCGCGTGGCAGAGGGCAACCGTAAGTAACGGGACCAAACAGCCATGTCGAAATCACCGGATGCCTTCCGCACCATCAGCGAAGTTGCGGAATGGCTGGGCGTGCAGGCGCATGTACTGCGCTTCTGGGAGAGCAAGTTCACCCAGGTCAAACCTGTCAAGCGGGCCGGCGGGCGCCGCTACTACCGGCCTGCGGACATGCTGCTGCTGGGCGGCATCCGCAAGCTGCTGCATGATGACGGGCTGAGCATCAAGGACGTGCAGACCTTGCTACGCGACCGCGGCGTGTCCCACGTTGCCGCCCTGTCGCAGCCGCTGGACGGCGAAGACAGCCCGCAGGACGACAGTCCGCGGACGCCCGCGGATCCGCAGCCTGCCGCCGACACTCTGGGCAGCGACTGGCAGGAAAGCATGCAGCTGGCGCAGGAGGCGCAGCCCGCCCCCGTTGCGACCAGCGACAATGTGCTCGGCTTCCCGGCCGCCGCGGCCAAGACCGCCCCGCTCCCGACCTCCGACCCCGCCACGCCCGCGCCCGAGGAGGCAGCGCCTGCGCCGCAGATGCAGATGGACTTCCCCGCCTCGACACAAGAGGCCCCTGCCCCCGAAGCGCCGCCGCATCACGCCGAATCCGAGAGCGAGTTCGAGACCGAGGCGGAGCCGCAAGGAGAGACCGCCGCAGTGTCGGACAGCGAATCGCTGCAGCCATTGGCTGAGGACGCCCGCCCCACCTTCGAAGATCCCGCTTCGCCCGCGGCAGACTCGGCCCCCGAATCCGTTGGGCCGGACACACTGGTGCTGTCTGAACCACCGCAGATCGAAACCGAGATGGCCGACCCGCAACCGGAGGACGCCTTGCTGGCGGCGGCGGACCTTGTACCCGACATGCCACTGGACTTCGGCGACGAGGCGACAGCCCTGCCACCGGAAAGCACGACTGCAGAGGCACAGCCCCAAACGCCAGCACAGGAGCCTGAGACAGAGGACACGGATTCGGCCCCCTTCCCGCCACAGGATCTCGATGAGGCCCGCCGCCAGGTCCAGCCGCTGGACTTCGCCGCCGGCTTCGAGGAGGAGCCGGAACCCGCGGACTTGCCGACCGTCGCGCCCGCTGCCCCGGTTTCCGCCCCCACAGCTGGTGCCGCTGCCAGCGCAAGGCCAGTGGAGCTGCCGCAACTGGATGCTGAACAGCCTTCGACGGAGGACAGCCCGCAACCGGCACCCGCCGCCGCGCCGCAATCTGTGGTGCCCGGCGTGCTGACGCATCTGGCGCAACTGGAACAGCTGCCGCCCCACCTCACCGCGGAGATCGCCGATTGCGCCCAGGCGCTGCGGGCCTGGATCGACGGTCGCTAAATGCAGCCTCCGGCAAAGTTTTCCGCCTGTTTTGGAAAAAACTTTATCGCCCCCTCTTGCCCCTGCCGCGAAAAAGGTTAGAAGGCTCCTCAACGGGCTATGGCGCAGCCTGGTAGCGCGTCCGTCTGGGGGACGGAAGGTCGCAGGTTCGAGTCCTGCTAGCCCGACCATTGAAAAACACCCGGTTGCTTCTGGCGACCGGGTGTTTTCATATCCCGCGGAGGTTTTGCCAATTGCGCGAAACCCTCCGATGGGACAGCATTACCGGAACACCGGTGCGGAGGGAGCAGAAGATGACAGGCGTATTGCCCGGCCAAACCATTGAAAAGATGCTGGAACGTGGTGAGATCATCCTTGATGCTCCCTGCGCGGAAGGCCAGGTCCAACCCGCCAGCCTGGATCTGCGGCTGGGCCGGGTCGCCTACCGCGTGCGCGCCTCTTTCCTCGCAGGACAGGGCAGCAGCGTCTCTGACCGGCTGAGCGAGTTTGAAATGCACCGCATTGACCTAAGCGAGGGTGCGGTGCTGGAGAAGGGCTGCGTCTACGTGGTGCCGCTGATGGAGAGCCTGGCCCTGCCCGACACCGTCTCGGCGGTGGCCAACGCCAAAAGCTCGACCGGGCGCCTCGACCTTCTGACCCGCACCATCACCGACGGCGGCGAGGAATTCGACCGGATCAAGCCGGGTTACAGCGGCCCGCTCTACGCCGAAATCTGCCCGCGGTCGTTCTCGGTGCTGGTGCGGCCGGGCATGCGGCTCAACCAGATCCGGTTCCGCACCGGGCAGGCGGTGCTGTCGGACGCCGAACTGAAGATGCTGCACGCTGGTACGCCACTGGTGGACGGCCCCGCGGTGATCGAGGACGGACTTGGCTTTTCGGTCGATCTGAAGCTGCCCGGCACGGATCTGGTCGGCTACCGCGCCAAGCCGCACACCGGGGTCATCGATCTGGACCGGATCGGCGAATACGATCCGCAGGAGTACTGGGAAGAGGTGCGCACCAAGGATGGCCGCATCATCCTCGATCCCGGTGCCTTTTACATCCTGGTCAGCCGCGAGTCGGTGCATATCCCGCCCGCCTATGCCGCCGAGATGGCCCCCTACCTGGCGATGGTCGGCGAGTTCCGGGTGCATTACGCGGGCTTCTTCGACCCCGGATTCGGCCATGATGCCGCCGGTGGCACCGGATCGCGCGGAGTGCTGGAAGTGCGCTGCCACGAAGCGCCCTTTGTGCTTGAACACGGGCAGGTCGTTGGGCGGCTGGTCTACGAGAAGATGGCCGAGGTGCCGCAGCAGCTCTATGGCGCGGGTATTGCCTCCAACTACCAGGGCCAAGGGCTGAAGCTGTCCAAACACTTCAAGTCCCCAGAATAACCCCTTCACGGTGGCTGCGGCCGCCTGATCCGAAGATCTATTTCGGTCTGCGGCGCTGTTTGAGCCGTGGAATGCCCGAGGCCGTGTCCTCCCGCGCGACATCACGGCGGGCGGCCTGCCCCCGGTTGGAGGCCGCCTTGATCGATGCATTGATGCCCATGTTGACCGCGCGTCGCAGCAGGCGCCGCAGCACCATGTTGACGATCGCATTCAGTGTCATGGCCGATGCCTCCCCTGACGTTCAGAGGCCAGCCTAGCCGCAAAGCTTGGCGATTTCGAGGCATGGCCCCGCCAAACCGGCGGAGGGCCGTTTATTCCTCGAAGAGTTCCGCCTGCTCGTCCGCGGGTTCGTCGTCGTCGGAATCGCCCTGCCCCAGCGGCAAGGAGCCCGGCGGCGGCCGGTTTTCCAGCAGGCCCGCGGCGCGCAGTTCCTTCAGGCCCGGCAGGTCGCGGGCGCTCTCGAGGCCGAAATGATCGAGGAACTCCGGCGTCACCACGAAAGTAACCGGCCGTCCCGGCGTCATCCGACGGCGGCCCAGACGGATCCAGTTCATCTCGAGAAGCTGATCGATGGTGCCCCGCGAAACGGAGACACCGCGAATCTCTTCGATCTCCGCCCGGGTGACCGGCTGGTGATAGGCAACGATCGCCAGCGTCTCGATCGCGGCACGGCTGAGCTTGCGCAGCTCGGTGGTTTCCTTCTGCATCAGGAAGCCAAGGTCCGGCGCGGTGCGGATCGCCCAGGCCTCGCCCAGCCGCACCACCCGCACGCCACGCCCCTCGTAGCGCTTGCGCAGATGCTCCAGCGCCTCGCGCGGGTTGCAGCCCGGCGGCATCCGCCCCTCAAGGTCCCGCAAGGTGACGGGCTCGGCACTGGCAAACAGCACCGCCTCTACCATCCGCTCCTGCTCGGCCATCGGCGGCGCATCGAACAGCGTATCATTCTCGGTCCGCCCGGAAGTGGACGGCCCGTCCATCATCTGATCTTCCATCATTCGTCCTCGTCGAGGCTGCGCAGCTGGATCGGCGCAAATGTTTCGCTCTGGCGCAGCTCGGCCTTGCCTTCCTTGACCAACTGCAGAGAGGCGGCAAAGGTCGCGGCGGTGGCCGAACGGCGCTTGACCGGATCGCTGTGCCAGCCATCGGGCAGATAGCTGATCAGGTCGGTCCAGTCGCCGGCAAAGCCCAAAAGGTGCCGCATCCGGTCCAGCGCCTCCTCCATGGTGAAGACCGAGTCGCGGTCCATCACGAAGGGGCGGAAATCTTCCTTGGTGCGGATGCGGGCATAGGCCTGCATCAGATCCAACAGGTTGGCGGTATAGGTGACGGTCTTGATCCGCGCGACGTTTTCCTCCTCGCCGCGGGCAAAGAAGTCACGCCCCAGGCGGTCGCGCGCCATCAGTTTCGCGGCCGCATCCCGCATCGCCTGCAACCGCTCCAGCTGGAACGCGAGGTGGGCCGCAAGCTCCTCGCCCGAGGGGCCTTCCTCCTCCGGGTCGGGCGGCAGCAGCAGGCGCGATTTCAGGAACGCCAGCCAGGCCGCCATCACCAGGTAGTCGGCCGCGAGCTCGATCCGCAGTTCCTTGGCGCGGTTAACGAAGGTCAGATATTGCTTGGCCAGCTCCAGCACGGAAATGCGGCGCAGGTCGACCTTCTGGGTGCGCGACAGCGTCAAGAGCAGGTCCAGCGGCCCTTCAAAGCCGTCCACATCCACGATCAAGGCCTCGGCCGCCAGCCGTTCCTCTACACTTGGATCCTTCTCTGAAAAGAGTGTCTGCTCAGCCATACACCTGCCCGCCCATGAGGGCGGCAAGTTCGTCTTCGGCGGCCTGAATGTCAAGCTCCGCAGGGGCTTTGCGGGCAGCCAGAGCGGCCTCTGCGCGGTATTGCGCTGCCGCGTTCATCTGCCCGGCCGCCTCCGCCACGGCGCGGCGCTCGGCCAGCGGGGCGTTGCAGAACAGAACCACGTCGCAGCCCGCCGCGATGGTGGCGCGGGCAATGTCTTGCGGCGCGCCGCGCAGCGCCTTCATCGAGATGTCGTCGCTCATCAGCAGGCCGTCAAAGCCGATTGTCTCGCGGATCAGCTGCGTCATCACCGGCGATATGGTGGCCGGGCGCTCGGCGTCATAGGCCTCGTAGACCAGATGCGCGGTCATCGCCATCGGCAGGTCGTTCAACGCCTGAAAGGCCGCGAAATCCGCCTGTTCCAACTCCGCCGCCGGAGCGCTCACCCGCGGCAGGTCCTTGTGGCTGTCGGCAGTGGCGCGGCCATGGCCGGGCAGATGCTTCAGCACCGGCAGCACGCCACCGTCGAGATGCGCCTCTGCCACCGCGCGGCCCAGCCGGGCCACCGCCGCGGCATCGCTGCCATAGCAGCGGTTCTTCAGAAACGGATGCGTCACCGCGCAGGCGACATCGCCCACCGGCGCGCAGTTGCTGTCGATGCCAAGCGCGCGCAGCTCATGCGCGATCAGCCGGTAGCGCAGGTACATCGCCCGCTCTGCCGCCGCCCCGGCCCGCTGCACATGGTCCAGCGGCGGCAGCCAGTCGCGTGCCAGCGGCGCCCGCAGCCGCTGCACCCGTCCGCCCTCCTGGTCGATGGTGATGAGGCAGTCGCGGCCCACCGCCTCGCGGAAGTCATCGCACAGGGCGCGGGTCTGGTCGGCACTTTCGATGTTGCGGGCAAACAGGATGAACCCGAAAGGGTTCGCATCACGGAAAAACGCCTTTTCCTCCGCGCTGAGGCGAAGCCCTTCGGCGTCGAGGATGGTGGCTCCGTAGGTCATGCTGCCTCCTGCTGTGCGGCCCGCCCCCGCCGTGCGGGGCGTCGTCAGCGTGTAGTTACAGGAATGCAGTCCGCATCGCCAGCCACCAGCGCCGAGCAGAACCGGCGGGTGTCCGACAGCCCTTCGAACCCCATCGCCCGCAGCCGGTAGAAGGTGCGACCGCCGCTTTCGGCGCGCTGGATCACCCGCTGCTTGCCTGCCAGGAAATCAGAGAACCGCGCGTAGATCCGATCCCACTCGGCGCGGGCGATCTCGGCGCTTTCATAGGCCCCGAGTTGCGCGAGTCGTGTGCCCGGCGGCAGGGTGGCGGGGTCGACTTCCACCGTGGCGCGGCTGGCGGCAACCGCAGGAGCGGCGGCAGCGGTCCGGGTGATCCGCGCCGGACGGGTCGGCGGGCGCAGGGAACGTTTCACGCCCGGTGCATTCAACAAGGCCGGAGAAATCTTGGCCGCGTCCGCCAGTGCCGGGCGCAGCGGTTCCGGCTGCACGATGGCGGGGGCCGAGGCCGGGGTGGCCGCCGAGAGGCTTTCGGCTTCGGCCGCCAGTTCGGCCACCAGCGCATCGATATCGCCGTTCTGGAAGGAGGCAACCGCGGCCTCGCTGACGCCCGCATCCTCGGAGGGCTGGGCCGTGGCGGCCGCCTGTTGCGCAGAGACCTGCGCCGTCAGCAGTGCTTGCGGCTTGTCGTCCTCGGTCAGTTCGATGGCGGCAGGTGCCAGCGTCAGCCGATCGGCTGGCGCGGCGGCGCTGCCCTGCGCGGCCACGGCATTCACCGCCAGCCCCTGATGGTCGGCCTGGATGCCGCCGGGGTTGGCCGGAGCCTCCCGCATCGGGCCTTCGGCTGCGCGCACCACCGGCACGCCGCTGACATCCCGCATCACCAGCTTGTAGCCCCAGACACCGACCCCGGCGACGAGCGCCACCGATGCCGCAGCGCCCAGCAGCCTGAGCGTCTGCGTCATGCCCGCGCGGGCCTGTCCCGGCGCAGGCGGCACATAGCCGAATTCATCCGGTTCGGCGTAGGTATACTGCGGTTCGGCCCCTGGGCCGGCATATGCCTGTTCGGCGGGATAGCCCTGCGGCGCGTAGCCTTGCGGTTGATATCCCTGCGCGTGATACCCCTGCGGCTGGTAGCCGGGGGCCGGGTTCACCTGCGCCTGATATCCCCCCGCATAGCCCTGCCCGTAGGCACCGCTTGCGGCTGTTTCCTGTTCCTGAACATCACCTTGGGTGAAGGCACGCCCCTGGCCTGCCTGCGCGAAATACGCCATTGTCCGCCTCACTGCCCGGTGCAGCAGCACCCCGTGGGGCGCTGCTTTCCAAGTCTCTTGAACTGCCTCATACCAGCGGAATGTGGAATTTATACCATCGAGAGCTGGCGCCCCCGGTGGTTATCGCATCTCTTCTGCCGGTTTGACGCCAAGAATACCAAGCCCCGCGGAAATGACAACGGAAACGGCCCGCGCCAGAGCCAAATTCGCATGTGTTGCCGATTGGCTGCTCTCGTTAACAAATCGTAAACCTTCCTGCGATTTGCCGAGGTGGTACAGACCGTGCAATTCCGATGCCAGATCATAGAGATAGAAGGCAATCCGGTGCGGTTCGTGGGTGCGTGCGGCAATCTCCACCTGGCGCGGCCATTCGGCCAGCTTCTTGGCCACCGCCAGCTGTGCCGGGTCGGCAATCAGCCCCAGATCGGCCGCCTTCAGCGTCGCATCATCGGCCGCAATGCCCTGCTCGCCCGCCTTGCGCAGGGTCGAGCAGATCCGCGCGTTGGCATATTGCACGTAGAACACCGGGTTGTCCTTGGACTGCTCCAGCGCCTTGTCGAGGTCAAAGTCGAAGCCTTGGTCGTTCTTGCGCGTCAGCAGCATGAAGCGGGTCACATCAGCGCCCACCGCATCAACCACGTCGCGCAGGGTGACGAAGGTGCCCGCGCGCTTGGACATCTTGAATTCTTGACCATCCTTGAACAGCTTGACCAGCTGGCACAGCTTGATGTCCAGCGGCACCTTGCCGTCGGACAGCGCCGACACCGCCGCCTTCATCCGCTTGACGTAACCACCGTGGTCGGCGCCGAAGATGTCGATCAGCTCGTCAAAGCCGCGTTCCACCTTGTCGTAGTGATAGGCGATGTCGGGCGCGAAATAGGTCCAGGAGCCGTCGGATTTCTTCACCGCGCGGTCGACGTCATCGCCGTGGTCGGTGGATTTGAACAGCGTCTGCTCGCGCGGCTCCCAATCATCGGGTTTCTTGCCCTTCGGCGGCTCCAGCACGCCCTGGTAGATCAGCCCCTTGGCTTCGAGCGCGGCCAGCGCGGCCTCGATCTTGCCGGTGCCGTAGAGCGATTTTTCCGAATAGAACACATCCATCTCGATGCCGAGCTGGGCCAGATCCTCGCGGATCAATTCCATCATCGCATCGGTGGAGAATTCGCGCACCTCGGCCAGCCAGACGTCTTCGGGCTGATCGAGATAGGCATCCCCCACTTTATCCTTCAGCGCCTGGCCGACCGGCTTCAGGTAATCGCCGGGATAGGTGCCGTCGGCAAAGGCGATCTCCTGGCCGTGCGCCTCCAGGTAGCGCAGGTAGACGGAGCGCGCCAGCACGTCGACCTGGCCGCCACCATCGTTGATGTAGTATTCGCGCGTCACGTCGTAGCCCGCATAGGCCAGGAGCGAGGCCAGAGCATCGCCGAACACTGCGCCGCGGGTGTGGCCCACGTGCAGCGGGCCGGTCGGGTTGGCGGAGACGTATTCCACGTTCACCCGCTTGCCTGCCCCCATGTCCGAACGGCCGTAATCCGTGCCTGCGTCCAGGACCGATTTCAGCACCCCCTGCCAGATGCCCGGAGCGAGGCGCAGGTTCAGAAAGCCGGGGCCTGCCACCTCGGCCGAGGTGACGCGGTCATCCGCGGCCAATTTGGCCGCCAGCGCCTCGGCGATGTCCCGCGGTTTCATCTTGGCGGGCTTGGCCAGCACCATGGCAGCATTGGTCGCCATGTCCCCATGGGCGGCATCGCGCGGCGGTTCCACCGCGACATTGGCAAAATCGAGGCCTTCCGGCAGCACGCCCTCCGTGGTCATGGCGGTGAGGCTGTCAATCACAAGCGAGCGGATATCGGTAAAGAGGTTCATATCTGGCGTCCCATATGTTCAAAGAGGCGGATACCGAGGGGCAGAGGCAGGGTCAACAGCCTTGCCGCCACTGCGGGCCTCATCCCCGGGTGCGGGACGCAGAATCCATGAGGTCGGACCGGCTTTCGTCACCGCGGGCCACGGCCGTCAGCTGCCGCTGCCCTGCAGCGCAGCCGCCGTGCCCCAGCGCCGGATCCGATAGCTGCGCAGGGCGTCCGTGAAATAGGGGTCCTGCCGGATCAGCCGCTCCACGTCTTGCCGGGTCTCGGCCTCGACGTTCCAGATCGCCCCGGGAAAATCCTGCATCGGACGCATCGCCAGCGCACCGCCGATCTGCAACTCGGGATGTGCCCGCACAAAGGCAATATGCGCTTCGCGCCGCCGCTTCGCGCCGCGCACCCGGTCCATCTCCGGCCTGTCCGTGAATGTGACCGTCCAGCGCGCCATAACGCTTCCCCTTGTTGCAGCCCTCCCTGGGGCTTACCGCCTTGGCGGCACCGCGTCATAGGGCCAGCCGCAAGCCGCGCTTAGGGCCAGATCGGTTGCGCGCCGGTCGCCGACCCGCAGGCGTCACACCTTGACCGGGGTGCCGAACAGCCGCTCGTACTGTTGCAGGGCGAAACGGTCCGTCATGCCGGCAATGTAGTCGGAAACGATGCGCGCACGTGCGACGCGGTCGGGGGCCGCCGCGATTTCCGGCTGCCAGCGCTCCGGCATATGCGCCGGATTGTCCAGGAAATGCGGAAACAGCGCCTCGACCACGCTGGCAACCTTGGCCCGCTTCTCCATCACCGAGGGCGCGCGGTACATGCGGGTGAACAGAAAGCTCCGTACCTCCTTCAGGTCGCGCCACAAGCCCTCCGAGAACGTCACCACCGGTCGCCCGAGCGCCCGCACCTCCTCCACCGACCGCACGCCGCTGTCCGACAGGTTGGCGCGGGCGGTGTCGATCACATCCCCTACCAGAACCCCGAAGAACCGGCGCAGCGCCTCGTGGCGGCGGCGGTTGGCCTCCAGGCCGGGGTAGATCCGATCGACCTCGGCATAACAGGGCCCGATGAGCGGCAAATCGGCGATGTCCGCATCGGTGAACAGCCCGGCGCGCAGCCCGTCCTGAAGGTCGTGGTTGTTATAGGCGATATCATCGGAAAGCGCCGCCACCTGCGCCTCGGCACTGGCGTGGCTGTGCAGCTCGAGGTCTATCTCCGCATTGCACTCGGCCAGCGCCCAGGGCAGTTCCCCCACCACCGGGCCATTATGCTTGGCAATCGCCTCAAGGGTTTCCCAGGTGAGGTTCAAGCCATCGAAGGCGGCGTAGTGACGCTCCAGCCGGGTCACGATGCGGATGGCCTGGGCGTTGTGGTCAAAACCGCCGTAGGGCGCCATCAGCGCATGCAGCGCATCCTCGCCGGTGTGGCCGAAGGGCGTGTGGCCCAGATCATGCGCCAACGCCACCGCCTCGGTCAGCTCCTGGTTCAGCCCCAGCGCGCCGGCAATGGTGCGGCCCACCTGACCCACCTCGATCGAGTGGGTGAGCCGGGTGCGGTAGTTGTCGCCCTCGTGCTCGACGAAAACCTGGGTCTTGTGCTTCAGCCGCCGAAAGGCGCTGGCGTGGATGATGCGGTCGCGGTCACGCTGGTACGGGGACCGAAAAGAGCTTTCTTCCTCGGCGACCTGACGTCCACGGCTGCGCTCCGGCATGGTGGCATATGGTGCATGCATCAGAAATCTTTCCCCCCGAACAGGTTCTACATCTTGCCGCTTTTACTGCACCTTTCTATATAAAGCTTTGCGCTGCAACCTGAGCCTGCGGAGAACGACCATGCAACTGCCCCCCAAAGTGACCGACCGCGCCTTTGCCCGGCTGGCCGAAATCGGCGCCGCTGCACAGGGTCAGGCGCTGCGTATCGCGGTGGAAGGCGGCGGCTGTTCCGGCTTTCAGTACGAGATCGCGCTGGACGAGGCCAAGCCCGACGACCTGGTTCTGGAAGGTCAGGGTGAGAAAGTCGTGGTCGACACGGTGTCGCTGCCCTTCCTGGAAAACGCGGTGATCGATTTCACCGAAGAGCTGATCGGCGCGCGTTTCACCATCGAAAACCCCAACGCCACCTCCAGCTGCGGCTGCGGGACGTCTTTTTCGATGTAAGCGCGGGGCGTCCGGGGCATCTGATGCGATCTCCGGCGGCTCTGACACCCCGCTGACTGACGGCCATTGGCCACACCGCGGGCTGCACTCGCCACCTGTGCCGGGCAGCCTCAGGGATCGGTGCGCAGCCGCGCCGGTCGCGTCGGTTGCGCAGCCGTTTGCGGCCCGCGCGGCGCGAATTGATCCCACACCAGATACAGCCCCGAGCCCACGACAACGAGCCCCCCGACATAGGTGGTCAATGGCGGGTACTCCCCGAACCCGAGCGCGCCAATGACCGCCATCCAGATGAATTGCAAGTTCATCAGCGGCGTGACCGCATAAGAGGCCAGAAGCCGCAGCGCCACCACCAGCAACCAACGGGCCGCAAACAGCAGCAGCGCATAGGCCAGCACCCACCCCACGTCCCCTGCGGACATGGGCTGCCAGACAAAGGGAACCAGCAGGAGCATCAGCAGGCAAAGACACAGATTCGGGTAGAAGACCTGGACAAGCGGTTTCGCCTCGAAACGGCCGATGTAGCGCGCCATGGTCATCGAGAACGTGCCCGCAACCGCCGCCATCAAGGCCAGCAGATGACCGGCCGAGACCGTAGCCAGGCCGCGCGGGAACAGAAACAGCATCCCGGCGAACCCCGCCAGCAGTGCCAGCCAGGCCGCCGGGCGCACCGGCTCGTTCAGCAGCGCGCCCGACATGGCCCCGGCCAGCAATGGCATGAGACCGATGAACACGAAGACTTCTGCAAAGGGCAGCAGCCGGAAGGCCTGAAAAAAGCAAATCGCGGCGATGACCGTTGCGAGGCTGCGCAAGGCCGTCGCACGCGGGCAGCTGGTGGCGAACCCCCGGCGCTGCCCCGGGAGCCGGTCGGCGAGGCGGCACAACAGCACAACGACCGCCCCGGACAAGGCGTAGATCTGCACCGGGCCATAGCCCCCTGCCAGGACCTTGGTTATGCCATCGGCCGAGGCGATCAACCCCGTGTAGATCACCACAAGCAGGGCGCCGAGAAGGCTCTGGGTCCGAACGCGGCTCATGCCGGAGCCGCGTGGCCCGCACGGGCAAAACACTCGAAAAAGCCGTCGAAGTCAGCGCAGCTCTGCTCCGCGGACCTCAGCACCTGCTGCGCCTGCGGCGTCAAGGCGCTCTGGCAGCGGGACTTGATCGACGGCCAGTGTGGCCGCGTTTCGCCTGCCTTGAAAACGGCCTCGGACAAATGTTTCAAAACACTTCCTCCCTGCGGCCCGGAAACGAGCAGCCCACGCGAGACACCACCCCCGCGCGCCCCGGCCTCTCCCCCAGCCGTTGCTGGACCAACAGTTCGCGGCACCGGATGCCGAAAACCACGGCGACCCGAGAGAACCATCAGCCAATTCATCACAAAATACGCGTGATAATCGTCGTTGACACCATAAAACTCGCCTTTTGCGAGTGAAAACTCCGTTAACGCCCGGTCGAGCCAGGCCTCCCACTGCAACGGCGGCGGATGCCCGGCATAGCGCAGGGCGATGCAGATTTCGGCCAGAAGATCCGCATCCTGATCGAGAAAGGCGACCAATCCGGCATATTCCAGACTGGTCTTTACCTGCGCTGGCAGATCCGGGTCCCGTTGCCCGTATTCGGACAGGTAGAAGACGATATGGGTCAGCTCGTAGGCCGCTTTTTTGTTCGGAATGGCAAAGGTTTGCGAGCGCGACGCAAACCCGCGCAGGCGGTCGTCCAATCCTGCATCAGCCAACTGCACGTCGCGGCGCTCCAGCAGGCGGCGGGCCTCGGCCCGTTGCAGGTCGGACAGTTCGGCCTGCACCAATTCCTGCCTCGCCACCCACTGCGCCATTTGCGCGCCGCTCTCCCCCTCCATCCCGAGATCTTCGAGGTCGAGGCAGATGGACAGGATGAACCGGTAATATTGGCGAAAAAAGCTCAGATGCCGCGGAGCTGCAGCGTAAAACGGGGCCAGAACCGCGAGCGAATCATCCGCGAACCGATGCCCCGTGCATTGCAGGATGTTCAGAAGCTCGGCGTTTTCCTTGAGCCAGAACACATCCTCCTCGCGACGGCGGCCCCGCGCGAAAGCCGCGACCAACGCCCGTTGCGGCGACGAACCGCCCCCAATGGACCCGCGCGCAAAGCCCGTGCGGCCTCCATGGAAGGCAGGGCCGGAGGGCTGGACGGAAAGAGGAATGATTTGGGCCATTGGAAACTCGTCGAGCGAGGGGCACCGGCCAGGGTCTTGTCCAGCCAGTGCGCCCGTTATTGAGCAGGAGAGCCGTTTTGACCGCACCTTGGGAGCGTGCCTCGGCGAGCCCTGCGAAATTTGGCAGATGGCGGACATATAGACGGGCCCGCCAAGGCGCAGTTCAGATCAGCTGCCGGAGGAGAAAAGCCCCGTTGCCACACCGGCGTCCATCGCCGCCCCGCTGCCCCGCGCCGCTGGTGACGACCCGGAGGAATAGAGCCCCACCTGGTTGCCGCAGACGGTGTCAGAGAGCCGCGCCGAGGGGGCGGAGCCGGAAGAAAAGCACCCTACGGCCTCGCCAAGGCTGACATCTGCATCCCGTTGCGGCAGGGAGCCGGAGGAGAACATCTCGACCCCGCCCCCTGCGTGCAAATCGGCCAAGGGCAACTCCTCGCTGTGCGAAACGGAAAATTCGGTGAACTTGCGCAGTGCAGACATCGGAAACCTCATGTGTTTGAGACGGTTACCCCACTGACGCTGACATGGCGACCACTCAACAAAAAGTAGAATTTTAACGACAGTAAACAATCCATGATTATACCCACATGAACTTTCACCGACTGTCATTTAGCGGGTCAAAATGATTTCAAACGATCCACAGGCGAGAGATGAAGTTATGCACACGCGACAAAACGCACGTCCTTCGCCGCAAATCGGAAGTTCGCTTTGCAGATGCACAAAGGCAGTTTCCCGAATGCCACACCCGCATGATTCGCAGCGGAGGCTGACCGGCGCGCATTCACCTTGCTCCGGCCCCGCGATTGGGCGATAGATCAGCGCGTGAATACAGCACCATGCGTCGGAGGCAAGCCATGAAAATCGCCACGTTCAACATCAATGGCATCAAGGCCCGCGCGCAGGCGCTGCCGGACTGGCTGGACGAGGCGCAACCCGATGTGGTGGTGCTGCAGGAGATCAAGTCCGTCGACGAGGCCTTTCCGCGCGAGGTGTTCGAGGAACGGGGCTACAACGTGGAGACCCACGGCCAGAAAAGCTTCAACGGCGTCGCCATCCTGTCGAAACTGCCGCTGGAGGACGTGAACCGGGGTTTGCCGGGGGATGATGCCGACGAACAGGCCCGCTGGATCGAAGCCACGGTGGTTGGTCAGCAGGCGATCCGAATCTGCGGCCTTTATCTGCCCAACGGCAACCCGGTTGAACTGGAGGCTGACGGAACCCCGGTGGCGGGCGGCAAATATGCCTACAAGCTGGCCTGGATGGAACGGCTCAAGGCCCGTGCGCAGGCGCTTCTTGATCAGGAGATGCCTGCCCTCATGGCCGGGGATTACAACATCATCCCCCAGCCCGAGGACGCCAAACGCCCTGAAGCCTGGGTCGAGGATGCGCTGCATCGTCCGGAAAGCCGGGCCGCCTATCAGAGGATCCTCAACCTCGGCTTTACCGAGGCGTTCCGGGCGCGCCACCCCGAGCCGGGACACTACTCGTTCTGGGACTACCAGGCCGGGGCGTGGAACCGCAACGACGGTATCCGCATCGACCATTTCCTGCTCACCCCCCAGGCGGCGGACCTGCTGCTGGACTGCCAGATCGACAAGGATGTGCGGGGGCGCGAAAAACCTTCGGACCATGTGCCTGTCTGGGTGGAGCTCGATCTGTAACACAGGGACGCGTCGCGCCTCCGACCGGGGGAACCGGTCCCCAAATTGACGGGGATCGTTGTTCCGACGGAGGGAGACGCAGCGCAGCTTGTATGCGCGCGACCCCGGGCAGCTGTCGGTACGGCGGCCTCAGGCGGTCACGTCATGGCGGTAGATCCAGTCGAACTGCCGCACCATCCGCTCCGGGGCGAACCGCCCTGCCAGTTTCAGCACCTGGTGCGCCGGCCAGTTCAGCGGCGCACGCAGGTGATATTTCCAAGCATTGCGGCTGGCGGTGCGTACGACCTTCTCCGCCCGGTCACGGCGCCGTTGCTGGTACATGGCCAGACCGCTTTCGACCCCCGGGGCCTCGGCCAGCGAGCGCGCCAGCACCCAGGCATCTTCTAGCGCCAGATTGGCCCCCTGCGCCATGAAAGGCAGCGTCGGATGCGCCGCATCGCCGACGATCGCCGCATTGCCCCGGTGCCAGCACTCTGCCACCGGATGGCGGAACAGCCCCCACAGCATCACCTCGTCGACCGCCTCCAGCAACGCCGCGGCGGCCCCGCCGAAGCCGGCGAAAGCGGCCCGCAGGTTCGCCGGGTCATCACGGAACTGCCAGCCTTCCTCGGCCCAGCTGCGGCGCGCCTGCACCGCCACGAGGTTGACCAACCGGCCATCGCGCAGCGGATAGGCCACCAGGTGCCGCCGCGGCCCCATGAAGACCTGCGCCTCGGGCGGCAGGTTCAGGTGATTGGGAACGGTCGCCCGCCAGGCCACCTGCCCCGTGAAGAAAGGCTGATCGCCCCCGTTCAGCGCCGTGCGCATTTTCGAATGAAGACCATCGGCGCCAATCACCACGTCGCCGCCGCATTGCGCGCCATTGCCCAGATGCACCACCGTCCGGGCGCCGACCTCGACCCGCTCGACCTTTTGCAGCAGGCGCACCTGCACCCCCGCGCGGCGCGCGGCGGCTGCCAGAAGGCCGATCAGATCCGACCGGTGCACCATGTAATAGGGCAAGCCAGCGGCATATTGGTCCAGATCCAGTCGCAGCACCTCTGCGCCGCGCCGGTGACTGCGCAACACCACGGCCCGGGCCCGCTGGGAACACCAGGCCAGATCATCCGCCAGATCCAGCGCCCGCAGAACCGCGACCCCGTTGGGGCTGATCTGCAAGCCGGCGCCAACCTCGGTGATCGCGCTGGCCTGTTCCAGCACCGTGACGGACGCCCCAAGCCTGCGCAGCGCCACCGCCGCGGTCAACCCGCCGATGCCGGAGCCGATAATGGTGATCTTGAGGCCTTTGAGTTCCATGAGGGTCCGCCGTGTTGCAAGCCTGCACCAAATGAAACAAAAAACGCCGGAGCAAAAGCCCCCGGCGTTCAGGTTTCTTTCATTTTTGACGCAATTTCGGCCGTTCAGTCGTCGCGATGGACCTTTTCCCGGCGCTCGTGGCGCTCCTGGGCTTCCAGGCTCATGGTTGCGATCGGTCGGGCGTCCAGGCGTTTCAGCGAGATCGGATCACCGGTCACTTCGCAATAGCCGTATTCACCTTCGTCGATACGGCGCAGCGCGGCATCGATCTTGGCAACCAGCTTGCGCTGGCGGTCCCGCGTACGCAGCTCCAGCGCGCGGTCTGTCTCTTCGCTGGCGCGGTCGGCAACATCGGGGATGTTGCGGGTGTTGTCCTGCAGCCCCTCGATCGTGTCGCGGCTGTCGGACAGCAACTCTTCTTTCCAGTTCAATAGCTTACGTCGGAAATACTCAAGCTGCCGTTCGTTCATGAACGGCTCATCTTCGGCCGGGCGGTAGTCGTCCGGCAGAAACACTTCTTGCTTCATTTCGGCTCCTTCGGTCTGGCCCATAATGCTGGTCATAATTTACACCTGAACATTGTGGCTCCCCCTCTGCCGCTGCGTTTATCCCTATCGGGCAGGAATGTCACTACACAATAGTAGTCTGGTTTGGTTAAAAGAAAGGCAACAAGGGGGCCTGCGCCCCGCGATCAGGATCGGAACGGGAAAGATATGAAGTTTCAAGGTACTAAGGAATATGTCGCCACCGACGACCTGAAAGTCGCGGTAAACGCGGCCGTCACGCTGGAGCGCCCGCTGCTGGTCAAGGGGGAACCGGGCACCGGCAAGACCGAGCTGGCCAAACAGGTGGCCTCGGCGCTGGGTATGCAGATGATCGAGTGGAACGTCAAATCCACCACCCGCGCGCAGCAGGGGCTTTACGAATACGACGCCGTCAGCCGGTTGCGCGACAGCCAGCTGGGCGACGAGCGAGTCCATGATGTGAAGAACTACATCAAGAAGGGCAAGCTGTGGCAGGCCTTCGAGGCGGACGAGCGCGTGGTGCTGCTGATCGACGAGATCGACAAGGCCGATATCGAGTTCCCGAACGACCTCTTGCACGAACTCGACAAGATGGAGTTCCACGTCTACGAGACCGGCGAAACCATCCGCGCCAAGCACCGGCCGGTGATCATCATCACCTCCAACAACGAAAAGGAGCTGCCCGACGCGTTCCTGCGCCGCTGCTTCTTCCACTACATCCGCTTTCCGGATGCCGAGACGATGAAGAAGATCGTCGAGGTGCATCACCCCGGCATCAAGGAGGCGCTGCTGACCGCGGCCCTGACCCAGTTCTACGAGATCCGCGAAACCCAGGGGTTGAAGAAGAAGCCCTCGACCTCGGAAGTGATCGACTGGTTGAAACTGTTGCTGGCCGAAGACCTGGGCCCCGAGGACATTGCCCGCAACGGAGCCGATGCGCTGCCGAAACTGCACGGCGCCCTGCTGAAGAACGAGCAGGACGTGCACCTGTTCGAGCGGCTCGCCTTCATGGCGCGCGGGCGGCGCTGAGCGGTGTCATCCGGCGGTGGGCTGTTTTGCTTCAATTTGCCGGTTCCTTGGCCTATCACCAAGACAAGGATGCCAGGCCAACTTCAGCCGGGCCGATAGGAGACGCCTGAGTGCCCGCTGACGCCCCTTTGCAAGCCCGGACCACGCCCCGCCCTGTCAGCAGCCGCCTGATGCGTTTGGGCATGGTCGCCCTGACCGCACTGGCGCTGACGGGATGCGCGCGACCTGGGGCGGAGGCGCCGCCGCCCACCCGCGCAGCTTCTGCGGTGCTGGTCTTGCCCCCGGTAAAGGTGTTCACCCCGCGTCCGCCGTCCGCCCCGCAACGCTCCAACACGGATATCGCCCGCGACTTCCTCGACCTGCACTTCGAGCTGGAGGGCGGTGCCAGCCTGCCCCATTTTTCCCGGTTCGAGAGCCCGATCACCCTGCGGGTAACCGGTGAGCCTGCCCCGGGATTCCGGCGGGAGCTGGCCGCACTGCTGACCCGCTTGCGCAACGAGGCGGGGATCGACATTCACGTTCTTGGCTCAGCAGATGCAGACACGACCGCCCGCATCACCATCGAGTCGGTTTCGCGGACCCAGATCCGGCGCGCGCTGCCAAAGGCCGCGTGTTTCGTGGTGCCAAACGTATCGTCGCTTGCGGAATACCGGCGCAACCGGCGCAACCCGCGGACGCGCTGGTCGCTGTTGCACCAACGCGAGAAGCTGGCCGTTTTCATCCCCAATGACGTCAGCCTGCAAGAGGTCCGCGATTGCCTGCACGAAGAGCTGGCTCAGGCGATCGGACCGCTGAACGACCTCTATCGGCTGCCGGACTCGATCTTCAACGACGACAACGTTCATGCGGTTCTGACCGGGTTTGACATGCTGATCCTGCGGGCCACCTATGCCCCGGAGTTGCGCACCGGCATGACCCGCACCGAAGTCGCCGCGCGACTGCCCGCGATCCTCGCGCGGCTGAATCCGGCAGGTGCCCGGCATGCCACGCTCTGGCTGCCACCGACGCCGCGCGCCTGGATCGACGCGGTCGAACAGGCCCTGGATCCCCACGCCCCCGTGCGCACACGCACCCGCGCCGCAAATGACGCCGCCGCCATCGCCCGTGACCTCGGCTGGCACGACCACCGCCGCGCGCTCAGCCACTATCTCCTCGGGCGCACGCTGCACCCGCGAGAGCCGCTGTTGGCGCGACAGCATTACCTCACGGCCGAAAGCTTCCTGCAGGGCCAACCCGGCACCGCGCTGCATCAGGCAAAACTGGCCGTCCAGCTGGCTGCGCAGGATATCGCCTCGGGCCGGGGCGAGGCCGCACTGGCGCGGCTGGAGCCAGCCTCTGCCACCGCCGCAGCCCATCAAAACGCGGCGCTTTTGTCGACGCTTCTGATGTTGCAGGCCGAGGCGCTTGAGCTCACCGGCCGCATGGTCGAGGCGCGCCGGGTCAGGCTGGACAGCCTTGGATGGGCACGCTACGGCTATGGCGCGGATTGGCAGGTCAAGGCGCGGCTGGAGGACATCGCATCCTTGCGGCCCCTGACGTCCCGCCGTCCTTAGGACGACAGCGACAACAACAGAAGACGGAACATGACATGATCGTAATAGGCGGTTTGCTGCTGGGAGCTCTGCTGGGCGCGTTTAAGGCCCGCAAGCGGGGCGGCAATACATTGGACATGCTGCAATACGGCGCAGTCTATGCCATCGTCTTTGGGATCCTCGGCCTGTTGGCGACGCTGTTGACGCACCGACTGCTGGCCTGACCGGAGCGCGCCGATATGTTCCAGCCCTTCTTTGAAAACCTGCGCAAGGCCGCCATCCCGGTGTCGCTGCGCGAGTATCTGACCTTTCTGGAAGGGATGCGGGCCGGTCTCGTCACCTACGATATCGAAGGCTTCTACTACCTCGCCCGCGCCGCCATGGTGAAGGACGAACGCCACATCGACCGTTTCGACCGCGCCTTTGCCGCCACCTTCGAGGGGCTGGAGGCGATCCCGGCCGAGGCGGTGATGGAGGCCGTCGACATCCCCGAGGACTGGCTGCGCAAGATGGCGGAAAAGCATCTGAGCGCCGAGGAGAAGGCCGAGATCGAGGCTTTGGGCGGCTTCGACAAGCTGATGGAGACGCTGAAGGAGCGCCTCAAGGAACAGCAGGGCCGCCACCAGGGCGGCAACAAGTGGATCGGCACCGCCGGCACCTCCCCCTTTGGCGCCTACGGCTACAACCCCGAGGGCGTGCGCATCGGCCAGGACAAGAGCCGCCACCAGCGCGCCGTGAAGGTCTGGGACAAGCGCGAGTTCAGGAACCTCGACGGCGATGTCGAGCTTGGCACCCGCAACATCAAGGTCGCCCTGAAACGCCTGCGTCGCTGGGTCCGCGAGGGCGCGCAGGAGGAGCTGGACCTCGACGGCACCATCCGCTCCACCGCCGAACACGGCTATCTTGACGTAAAGACCCGGCCCGAGCGGCACAATGCCGTGAAGGTGCTGCTGTTTCTGGACGTGGGCGGCTCGATGGACCCGCATATCCAGGTGGTGGAGGAGCTGTTCTCCGCCGCCCGCGCCGAGTTCAAGCACCTGGAATACTACTACTTCCACAACTGTCTGTACGAAGGCGTCTGGCGCGACAACCGCCGCCGCTGGGCCGAAAAGATCCCCACCCACGAGGTGCTGCGCACCTACGGGCCGGATTACAAATGCATCTTCGTCGGCGATGCCTCGATGAGCCCTTACGAAATCGCCTATGCCGGCGGTGCCAACGAGCACTGGAACGAGGAGGCGGGCCAGGTCTGGCTGCAGCGCGCGCGGGAAGCCTGGAGCGCGAACCTCTGGATCAACCCGGTGCCGGAGAAGTACTGGGACTACACCCAGTCAATCGGCATGATCCGCGAAATCTTCGAGGGTCGCATGGTGCCGATGACGCTGGACGGCCTGGACCGCGGCATGCGCGAGCTGTCGCGCTAAGCCCTCCGCTTGCCCCCCCCTTGTTAGGCCCCTGCCCGGCAACCGGCAGCTACTCCCGCCAAGCCCTCCCGCACCCGCGCCTGCGCTGGCTGACGCCAGCACCGTCTGGCGGCTTTGGGCATGGCCTGGGGGCTTCCCATGGAAAGCCCCAGGAACACCCGAGACCCCCCCCCGCCCCAGGACCCACCACCAAGAACGTACGTCCCCCCCCTCCCCCCCCCGACGGGGAGC
>NZ_JBGFGM010000009.1:0-460 GCF_041224635.1 Leisingera sp. XS_AS12 | reverse complement strand
CAAATCAGCCCTGATTTTCCGAATGGAATGTCAGATCAACGCAACAAGCCACACGGCAAAAACAGTGGATTGGGTCAGTTTATGACGCCTAGGTCAATTTCGTCTGACGTTCAACATCCGTGTCAGGTCCGTGGGTCGGGGTTTGGACTCCCCCCCCCTGTCTCTTCTCCACATCTCCCAACCCACAAAAAAAGCAATCGCATCTGGGGGGGGGGGGGTTGTTTGTGGGGGGCGCGGCGGAGGTTAACTATGCCCAAAACTTGTGAACTCGGTTTTCAGTATGGAAGGATCGCAACACGGGGGTGGGGCTGATGTCCCCTCCGCTTCTGTTTTGTGGGCCAGCGGGATTTGGACAAGCCAAACGCCCCTGGCCGTCAGGGAGAGGGCGCTGCCCTCCCCCTCGGGCAATCCGATTAGACCGGGCCGTGTCCTCGGCTACGCCTGCGGGCCGCACCTACCC
>NZ_JBGFGM010000118.1:0-44145 GCF_041224635.1 Leisingera sp. XS_AS12 | reverse complement strand
ATAGCCGGTCTCCTCAGCGGTGTGGTCTACGCAAAACCACTGTTGAGACCTGAGACCCGGTTATGGCCACCCGCTGCGCGGTTTGAGGGCTGCGCGCGTGGCCATAACCTCTCAGCGGCCAATCTTCCCGACGTGCTACGGCACGGAATTCACCAGCCGGGCGATCCTGAAATGGGCCGATAGGAACGGCGTGGATTGGCATTACATCGACCCCGGAAAACCGCAGCAGAATGCCTTCATAGAGACATTCAACGGCAGCCTGCGGGACGAGCTTCTCAATGAAGAGATGTTCGATACCCTGGACAATGCCCGCCGCAAGCTGGCGCTGTGGCGATACGATTACAACAACGTCAGGCCGCACTCTTCGCTGGAGAATAAAACACCCCGGCAAGCGCGGCAGGCGCTTGAGCTTTTTGAGGGCTCCGCGCCCGGCGCGCTTGCCAAGCCCGAAACCGACGACTACCAAAATCAAACTCGCAGACTCTCGTCATGAACGAGGGACCAGTGGGGGGCACGTCACTTGGAGTTCATGCCGCCCTTGGTGCGACCAATCAGGCGACCAGCCCCCCCTTTTTCGCGGCCATGCTGGTCGCTGTGCGGTGAGCCTTGAGATAGGTTGCGTCGATCATCACGGTCTTCTCCTCGCCATGCTCGGCGGCCAGTCTGGCCATCATCCGGGCAAAGATACCTCTATCGCTCCACCGCTTCCAACGGTTGTACAAGGTCTTGTGCGGACCGTACTCCCTGGGCGCATCGCGCCAGCGCAAGCCATTACGATTGATAAAGATAATCCCGCTCAAGACACGCCGATCATCGACGCGAGGCTTGCCGTGAGACTTGGGGAAATACGGCTCAAGACGCGCCATCTGTGCATCCGTCAGCCCAAAAATCAGACATGTTCACCGCTCGTTTTGGCGCGGTGAATCACGCAGCGGAACAGAAATCAATGGGTCCTTCTCTATTCGGCGTCCCTTGGTCAAGCGCCTTCGAGCAGTCAATTGCGGCGGGACTTCAGGTCTTTCGCGGGCCCTCGCTTCTCTTCGGGATCGGCACGCTGGCCCTCCCATCATGGGATCAGAAGAGTGAAGCGGTCCAATCTGACTCGCGGCCTGACAGCCATGATACTGCCGGAACTGGACCCATTGCGAACTCGCCTCACCCATCGTCCCGCGAAGGACGCCTTCCCACCTACAGTGGAACTCGAACTCCTTTCCGGGTCGGTCACATTGCGATAGCTCCCTCCCGTGACCAACGGAACTCGCTGCCATCGACCCACATCCTGTGCATGATCACCGAGAGGCGCCGTGCCAAAGCCACGACGGCCTTCTTGAAGCCACTACGTTTCGCGACTCCCATGGCCCAAGCTTTTAGCCATGACCACTTCTTCACCCTGGTCAGCATGGATTGTGCGGCCTCGTACAGCACGGCTCGCATCATTCCGTCGCCACACAAGGACACCCGGCCCACACGTTGACTTTCCCCGGACTGATTTAGAACCGGTGTCAGCCCCAAGACCGGGCCAACCGCTCGCGACCTTCGAAAGCGCGCCGGGATATCAATGGTGCTGACGAAGGCAAGCGAAGTCACCGCCCCAACTCCTGGGACTGTCATCAGGCGCATGCAAACGGCGTCTCCCGTCGCGATTTCCACAACCTCGCGGTGCAGTTTGGCGAAGCCCTCACGGAGCTTGCGCCTTGCCGCGAGTAAGACGCTGATCACCTTCTCCAGTTCTGGCAGTTCCGCGATGAGTTCCAGGGCGCGGGCTTCGAACTGCCCTCTGCCGACGATGCCGACCTTAAGCCCGAAGTTGCGCAGCAGGCCACGTATATCATTCTCAACAGCAATCGCCTTCTCCTGCAAGAGCTTCCGGGCTCGCAGCAGAGCTCGGCGCTGCTGGCTTTCCCGGGTCCTCACATGCACCGGGCGGTATAGGTTGACCCGCATCATCTGCGCGATCCCACGCGCATCATTGCGGTCGGTCTTGTTCACCTGCGCCTTGAGGAAGGCCTTCGCGTGGCGTGTCTCGATACAAATCACCGGAAGCCCCGCGCGCGCCAGCCCTTCGAACAGCCATTGCGACAGCGGACCGGCTTCTAACCCAACCCGCTCGAAATGGACCCCGATGCCGCTCAAGGCTAGAGAGAGGTCCTCGGGGTGGCTCGCAATCTTCATTTCTGAGCAGACTTGGCCGTCGTCATCGACCACACAAATGGCCGTTTCTTTTACTGATACATCCAATCCGGCATAATGCTTCATGCTGCGTCTCCTTCCCTGATGCTTGTGGCTGCTTCACACAGACCACGTATTATCATCAGCTCGAGGCGCAGCACCTACCGGAGACCGAGGCTGGAAGTGGGGCGCAAGCCGAATACCCCATCTGAGCCTAAGGCCTTTGCACCGCCAGGGCCATTGGCGTAACAGCTAGTTGATGGAATACGCAACGCTGAATTAGTTGAGTGGTTCAATAGCGGCTCTGTTGCACAAATTGGCTAATGGCCGGGGTTCCCCAGGCCCTGGACAGACTCATCCCACGGGCTCTGTGACAGGGATGCCGAGCGCGGTGTAGCCGATCAAAACGGCGGTATGGACCGGAAGCTCGGCGACCTGTCGGTCGAAGCCCCGTGCCATGAGGCGCTGCCCCAGCCGTTTCACACAGTGCATCTTCGTTTCGTGCGACGCGCCGACGATGACGGTCTTCCAAGGTTTGACGTTCTTGCGCGGCGGGAGTGAGGAAGGCCCGGAAAGGGTCCGCGGGAGCCTTCCCCTGACGAAGGGCGTGGGCTCTGCGGTCAGCGATTGCATCGTGGCAATTTCGGGTGTCGTAGGCACCGTCGGCAGTGACGCTGCTGATCTGCTCGTACGCCAGAATCTGGTTGGGCAGGTCGGCTGACACCAGCGCATCCATAGCCCGGCAGGCGATTTCTGAAAGAAATCTGCCGAGAGGGGCCGATATGGTTCCCTGTGATCTCTACGGCCCGAACCTCCAGGGTTTCCTCATCAATCCCCAAGTGGATCTTGCGCCAGACGCGCCGCTTGGGACTAGCATGCTTGCGGGCGTGCCACTCGCCTTCGCCCTCCACCTTGATCCCGGTGCTATCGATTAACAGGTGCAGCGGGCCCTTCGCGCCACGGTAGGGGATGTTGACGGCCTGGGCCTTTTGGCGTCCATGCTTGCCTGTCAGCGCGGCAGCCCAGCTCATCTTGGGGTTAAACCAGATCGTTAGCGAGCCGCGGCGCTTGAGCGCTTCATTGTAGGCCGACCATTTTCTGGTCCTTTAGGTCAGGGGGGGAGGTCTGCTCATGCATCCCAGCTATCACGCTGGATTCATGAGCTGAATCTCAGATGGGATTTGTGCAGCAGAGCCGGGGTGTGAGCACTAAGCTGAATGCCGTCTGGAAGGGGCAGGGCAATCCGCCAGACTTGTCCGTTTCCGCCGAGCAGGTCGGTGGTTACACCGGCGCGAGGTGCTGCGTAGCGCTGCGACAAGACAGGCACAGAACATTCCATCGATCGGCAAACTGCCTTTCGTAGCTGTAGACCGACCCCACCTGTCTCGCGCGAGGTGGAGCTGCTGTCAGGTCCTCGAGTGCGCTCTGCCAGCGAGTGGTGGTCGCGGCGTCAATCAATGTGGCGCCTTGGGGCACGTGGTCCGTCAGCCCATCGACGTTGTTGACAAGCAGCCTGCGGCCCGCCACCAGGGTTTCAATGGCCACCAGCCCGTAGGCTTCCCATCGCGACGGCATCACCACGGCGTCGAGGCCGGCCATCGCGGCCACCGGGTCGGCGGCAAAGCCTTTGAAATGAATGCGCGGATCACCGGCGGCAAGTTCGCGGAGCAGGGTTTCTTCGCCACCTTGACCATGGATGTGAAGGGCAACGGCAGGGTTTCGGGTGGCGCGGAAGGCCTTGATCAGCACGTCGAAACCCTTCTGCGGCTCCAGCCGTCCGATGGCGCCGATGGTCCCGACTGGGCCCTCTGGCGGCGCAAGCGCGCGGAACGCGGACAGATCAACACAGGACGGAATGACATGCAGGGCGGCAGGCCGCACGAAGCCCTCGGTCCTCAGCCACTCGCCCTGAGCGGTGCTGACGGCAACGATATCATGGAACATGGCATAGGACGCTCTGAGGAGCGCGCCGAAGCGACGTTTCCGCCGGACATTCAGAGCCGTGAAACTGCGGGTGTAGCTGTGTTCGACGTGAATGAACCGGGCCCTGGGGTTCAAGGTACGCAGAGCCGCCAGCACCGGCATGAGACGCCAGCTGATCGCCAGATGCGAGATGACCACATCTGCCTTCAGATGCCCTGCCGACAGGCTGTTCCGCTTTATCTCCAGCAGGCTGTGATCGGCGTCGCGGGTCAGGTCGGGAGCCGTCATCATGTGGTCGATCACCCGCATCACACCGCCTGCGGTGGTGTCATCAACCAGGTGCGTGACGCGAACAGCCTTCATGATGGGACCTCCGTCCGGCTGCGCCGGGCGGCCAGGTCCATGGTTCGGCGCAAGACCCTCGGCCCGGTGAGGGCGAGCAGCGCGGTGGCCGCGAGCGTTGTCAGTGATTTTAGCGGCTCCTCCCAAAGGGGGCGGAGGGAGCAGGCCAGCCACGCCTTGGCAAGTTGCACAGAACGCCGGCTGTCCAGACCGCTGATGGCCCGGCGGTTGAGATAGCGTAGCTGGTAGACCCGCGCGGCTTTCTCCTGTTGCGCGAAGAATTGCGGGTTGATTGGGGCGAGCTTGCGCACCATCCGCTCCCACGCGGCGAGCTGGCGGTCGGTCGCGGCGGACAGTCCGCCGGAGTGAACCCGGTAGCGTGTCAGCAGGCCCGGGATCCCCTCAAACGCCCAGTTGGTGGTCAGGGCAATGCGCAGCCAGCATTCGATGTCCTCGGACTGGCGGAAGGTCTCGTCGAAAAACCAGTCGCGCTCAGTCTCGGATTGGGGGCGAAAGGCAATCTCGTCCAGAACTGCCCGCCGGATCACAGCGGCGGAGCCGTTGCCGATCGGGTTGCGTTTGAAGATGTGCTTGGCATCGATGTTCTGCAGCCTTGGCCGCTGCGCCTGACCTGTCAGCGCGCCATCCTCCGACATGAAGGCCGATCCGGCATAGCTGATCCCCACCTGGGGGCAGGCCGCCAGATGGCCGAGGTGGCCGGCCAGCTTTTCCGGCTCCCACAGATCATCCGCATCGCAAAAGGCCACCACGCCGCCCTGGGCGCAGGCAATGCCCGTGTTGCGCGCGCCGGCCAGGCCGCGGTTTTTCTGGTGCACCACGCGAAAACGCGGATCGTTGCAGAAACGAGCCGCCACCGCGGCGGTCGCATCCGTGGAGCCATCATCGACCACGATGACCTCGAACTCTGCGCAGGTCTGCGCCTGCAGGGAGGTTAGCGTTTCAGCGAGGGTCTTCTCGGCGTTGAAAGCGGGAACGATAATCGATGTGAACAGCATGATTTAAAAGCTCCGGGAGTTAACGGGAGAACAGGGTGCGGCGCAAAGGTCCCGGCAGGAACGGCGCCAGAACGGCCCCGGCCAAGGTCAGCCCACCCCTGCGGAACGGAGAGAAGAAGCCGCGGGGGCTTCGCAGAATGCCAAGAATCGTTTGCTTGAGCGCATAGGTCCGCCCTGCATTGAGGCGCAGCGAACGGCGGGCCAGATACCGGTGGTGAATGGCATGAGAGGCGGCGCTTGGAACCACGCCAAAGCCTGCGGCGGTTGCGATCGCCTGCTGGCGGCCCGCCCGCATCGCATCAAGGTCCGTGGACAAACCGCCGACAGAGGTGCGGTAGTAGGTGTGCAGGCTGTTGGCTCCCGTCACCCGGGCACCACCGCCGACCAGGCGGATCAGCCACTCGAGATCCTCGTTATGGACCATGGCCTCGTCGAAGCCGCCGCTGGCCGTGAAGACACGGCGACGCACGGCAAAGTTGGACATGGTGCAAACCGGGTTTTCCCCTAGCAGCATGGCGATGCTCAGATCTTGCGGGGGCACTGTCGAAAACACGCTGGCGTCTGCCGGGCTGGCGCGGAAGAATCCGATCTGGCCATAGGCCCCATCAACGGCGCCTTGCCGGAAGATCGCGCGCAGCTGCGCAAGTTTCCCCGGATGCCAGATGTCATCCGCATCGCAGAACGCGATCACCGCGCCGCGGGCGTGCGCCATCGCGCCGAAGTTGCGGGCGGCACTGGGGCCCTTGCCGGGGTTTTGCACCAGCTGGATCCGGGCATCAGTGGCGGCGGCGGCGCGGACCAGTGTGCGGGTCGCATCGGTGGAGCCGTCATCGACCACGATTGCCTCCCAATCGGCGCAGGATTGCGCCTGAAGCCCGGCCAAGGTGTCCCGGATCGTGGCAGCGGCGTTGAAGCTGGGAATGACGATGGAGAAATGGGGCATGTCTCAAACCTCTGCGGTGCGGTGGCGGAAGGCCATGGAAAGGGTCGGCAGCGATGCCAGGGTCATCATCAGCGCGGCGACTGTGGCATAGCCGATGGCAACGGCTGTCAGCCCGTAGGGGGCGAGCAGGCAGGTGTTCAGGATCAGCGCGCCGGTGGTGGCAAGCGTGACCCGGAATTCCTGGCCGGGTCTGCCGTTTGCGCGCAGCCAGCCGGCGGTGGCGGACCACAGGGTGGTCGGAATTGCGACCAGGCATAGGATGGACACCACGCCCTCGATGCCTGCCCAGCCGTCACCGAACAGAACCGGGACGTAGAGCGGGGCCAGCAGCGACTGCGCAATGACGGCCGGGGCAATGATCCCGATCGCCAGCAGCACGCTTTGGCGCAGTGCTTGCAGCTTGTCAGCGCTGGCGCAGAGATGCGGAAACAATACGGTCGAGAAGGCCACCGTGAAGGAGTTGGACAGGCTGAGCCCGGCGTTGAAGGCCATGAAATAGAGGCCGAGCGTTTCGGCTCCCATCAGCGCGCCGACGATGACCTTGTCCGCCTGCAGGCGCAGCGCCTTGACCAGCTCGACGCCCAGCACTGCCCAGCCATAGGACAGGAACGGGCGCAGCGGCGCATAGCCTTGGGAGGGGTCCGGGCGCCAGGGATGCAGGCGGCGCATGGCAACCAGCCAGACCGGTGCCGTCAGCAGGCGCGGCAGTACCAGCACCAGCGCGGAGGGCCAAATCAGCGCCAGCACCACCGACATCAGGTTCGACGCCACGATCTGCATGCCCGAAATGGCCGCCGTCTGGCGCAGCTTACCGGCCCGCATGGCAAGACCCGCCTGCACCAGGCCTGCGGGCATGAACAGGTATTCGCCGGCCAGAATGAGGATCAGCGCCAGCAGCATCGCGCTGCCGCCGCTGGCATACAGCACCAGCCCCGCCAGCGACTGAAGCAGGAACAACCCGAGGCACCAGACCCAGAAAATGCGGTGCGCGGTGGCGCAGGTCTGCTGCAGCTGCGCCGCCGGGGCCGCGATGATCTTTTGGATGACACCGTTTTCCGTCAGCGATTTGACGATATCGGCCGCTGCCAGCGCAGCCGCGGCAATGCCGATCTGGTCCAAATCAAGTGTGCGCGCCACCGCGATCACCACCAGCAACCGCGAAGCCTTGGCCGCAGCCTCGGACGCGCCGTAGGCAAAGAGGTTCTTTGCGAAAGAGGGGATTTCTAGGGTGCGGGGCATCGGGACCTGTCCATGGGGGCTGTTGGATCAAGTGTTACCGACGTCCGCTCCGGCTGTCCCTCGCGCCCCGGGACAGGGCAATGGTGCAACAGAACTGCGCCATATCCGAACGGATAGCGCCGCGATATCAACACCCTCTCGACCGCTGTGACCGAATTCCGTATCACCGGTACAACCGCAGTGATCCGGCGAGCAGTTGAATGATGAAGCCCCTCAAAAATGGAACGGCAATTCTGGCGGTCTTGTCTTTGAGCAGCTGCGCGCAGATCGATCCGCCCGACAATCTGGAGCCCATTGCCTCTGGCGACGGGTATCAGGCGCAATACCGCGAACCGCATGTGTCCCGCAACGCGGCAGGATTTCTGCAGTCCCGCGCCATGAACGAGGCCCGCTGTCGGCCGCCCGGTGGTGGCACGGGTGGCAAAGGCGCCGGCACGGCGCAGGCGGCGCTGGCCGGGGAACGCTTTACCCGCAATGATCTGGTCAACGTGCGCGTCGGTGAGGATGAGACCTTCAACGGCGATTACGTGATATCCCGGGACGGCACGCTCAAACTGCCCTTTCTGCCGCCGGTCCGTGCGCAGGGCCGTACCGCAGCCCAGATCGAGGATGACATCGCCGCAAAGCTGCTCGCCGAAGATTTCTACGCGGAACGCCCGCGCTTGTCGGTCCGGGCGGCTGATTTCGCCTCGGTCACGGTGGGGGTTTCAGGCGCCGTTTTTGAACCCAAGGCGGTGGAAATCGGCGGAGTGCCCGGCGACCAGGTGGACTCGCGCCGGCAGGGCGCCTTGGGGGCCTCGACCGAGGCGCGCAACCTGTCCGCCGCCTTGCGTGCGGCAGGCGGCGTGCGCCCTGACGCCGATGTTTCCGCGATTGAGGTGCGGCGTGGCAGCAGCGTCTACCGGCTGGATATGCGCGGGGTCTTCGAAGGCCAGAATGCCGTCGATATCATGTTGCTGACCGGCGACGAAGTGAACGTGCCCAGCCGCGGATGTTTCCAGGAAGATCTGATGCGGCCCAGTCCCATCAGCCCGCCGGGCGTGACTTTGTTTCTGTCGAACCTGACCCAACCTGCGACCGGCAATGCGATCTCTGCCATCGGGCGCGAGGTGCGCGAGTTTCCGTATGGTACGCGCTATCTGCAGGCCGTGGTGGATACCAACTGCGTCGGTGGCGCCCGGGCCACCAGCGCTCATCGCTCTTCAGTTCTGTTTTCCCGCAATCCGGTCACCCAGGTGTCGGTCGTCATCGAGCGGAACATCGAAGACTTGCTGCGGCGGGCAGACCGGGACGATTATGACCCCTTCCTCCTGCCTGGAGACGCCATCGCCTGCTATGACAGCACCATCACCAACATCGGGGAACTCGGCCGCCTGATCGGCGCCTTCAAGTACTGAGGCTGGTTCGGCCCGGATCGGGTTAGCGATACCTGGCTTGGTGGAGCGGGGCGGGGGCAGCCCATCATTCGCGGTGTCGTTCAGCACCGCTGCGGTTGAAGCGCGAGCAGCTCAGACGGATCCCCCAAAGTTTATGCATCGGCCCCGCGATCAGGCTGCCTGGGGAACCGGAGCAACCCGTGCGGCAAGAAAGTCAGACAGGTCATGGGCCAGTTCCGCGCGATCCAGCGCAAAGGCCGCAGTCGCCTGCACAAACCCCTGCACGCTGCCGCAATCGAACCGTTCGCCATCGAAGCGGAAGCCCGTAACCCCCGCGGCGGGAAGATCGGCGTTCATGGCATCGGTCAGCTGCAGCTCTCCGCCCGCGCCGGGCTCAATTGCAGCCAGGGCCGCAAAAATCGAAGGCTCCAGAATGTAGCGACCGGCGACGGCATGCGTGGATGGTGCCTGTGCAGGATCTGGTTTTTCAACCATCGAACGGGCGCGGGTGAGCTTTCCGGTCTCTCGCGCAACATCAAGGATGCCGTAGGAGGAGGTCTGTTCGCGCGCCACCTTCATCGTGGCCACCATGTGACCCCGGTTCAGCGCATGGGCTGTCACCATCTGGCTCAGCGCGCCGCGCGGCGCGCGGATCACATCATCCGGCAGCAGCACCGCGAAGGGTTCGTCTCCGACCAGGCGCGCAGCCAGCCCCACCGCATGCCCCAGACCCAAGGGATTGCTTTGGCGCACAAAAGACAGAGCGCCTTCGGGCAGGCGCGTCCGTGCGATGGCCTCCAGTGCGTCGGTCTTGCCCCGTGCCTCCAGCGTGTTTTCAAGGGCGGCGGCGGTGTCGAAGTAGTCCTCCAGTGCGCCCTTGCCTGCGGCGGTGACAAAGATGAACTCTTCGATCCCGGCCTCCCGCGCCTCGTCCACCGCGTATTGGATCAGCGGGCGGTCCACCAGCGGCAGCATTTCCTTGGGGATGGATTTGGTGGCGGGCAGAAAGCGGGTTCCCATGCCGGCAACCGGGAATACGGCTTTGCGGATATGTGTCATAGCTTGTCTCCTGTGTTTGGGGATCAGTAGGCGCCGCGGCCGGACACAACCGCGCCAAAGGTTCTGAGGATCAGCTGCAGGTTCAGCCGGAGCGAGCGGGCCTTGATGTAGCCGAGGTCCATCTCGATCATTTCCTTGAAGCCGACAGAGGCCCGGCCGGACACTTGCCACACACCGGTGATGCCCGGTTTGACTGCCAGGCGGCCGAGGGCGCGGGGCGGGTAGTCTGCAACCTCGCTCGGCAGGGCCGGGCGCGGGCCGACGATGGACATCTCGCCGCGCAGCACGTTGAAAAGCTGCGGCAGCTCATCAATCGAAGTGCGGCGCAACCAGCGTCCCACACGGGTGATCCGCGGATCCTGGCGGGATTTGAAGCAGAGGCCGTCCCGGTCCGAGGCGTGCAGGACTTCTGCGCGCCGGGTTTCGGCGTCTGCCGTCATCGAGCGGAACTTGAACATGGTGAACGTCCTGCCGTTCAGCCCCACCCGCGTCTGTTTGAAAAGCGCAGGGCCCCGGCTGTCCGCCCTGACCGCCAGCGCAGCCGCCAACAGCAGCGGCGTCAGCATCAGCAGCGCCAGCACCGATACCGTGATGTCGAGACAGCGCTGCTGCAGGTTGGTCAGCTGCTTGCGCCGCAGTGCGGTCAAACCGGCATGGGCCAGAAAGCTGGCATTGCCGGCCAGGTAGCGGCGGGCCATCCGGCGCGGTTCCATCGCCAGCCGCCAGACCCATTCCATGCGGGCGGCCCTGACGACCTTCGGAGCCCGCGCAACGGAGCCGGACAGGAAGTCGAACAGCGCGCCGACGCCAAGGGTCAGATCGGCCTGCAGGCGATCGGCATTGCGGTGCAGCCACAGCTCCTGCATCGGGACGCCAAGCGCGACCAGCACGATGTCGGCGCCGCTCGCGTTGATTGCGGCAATTGCCGCACCGCTGTCCTGCGCGCCCTTGTACCCGTCGCGGGTGCCAGCGATGCACAGACCCGGGATATCACGGAGCAGCCGTGCCGCCGCGGCATCCGCAACACCGGGCCGCCCGCCGAACAGGTAGACCGATTTGCCCATGGCCGCCGCCCGCTGCAACAGCTGCGGCACGAAGTCGGTTCCATTCAGATTTGCCGTCAGCGCGTGGCCGGTAAACTTTGCCGCCAGCTCTACGCCGATGCCGTCGGGCAGCAGGAGATCCGCCCCGGCAACCGCCTCTGCATAGTGCGGATTGCGGCGGTGGATGTTGCAGCAATGCGCATTCATGAAAAACACCCGCCGCCGCCCCGGTGACAGCAGTTTGGCCGCAGCCTTGCTTGCGCTGGCGTCAACCAATTCGAGGCCGAGCGCGGGGAGGTAAACCGTCTGCAGGCGGCGGGATTTGACTGCCAGGCCCGCACCGAACTTCGAGGAAGAATATGCAAGTGTCATCTGCTAAGTCCTTGAGCTGTCGTTGGTTGCTCTCAGGCTGTTGCAGATGCTGGCGCCTCTCAACCGAGCGGGCGGACAGGTTCGGGCCTCTTTGGTATCCCCGGCTTGCCTTGCGGCTTTCAAAGTTACCCGCCCGGATCGGAAAATACCCGAAGGCCTGCCAAGCCGAGCGGAACAGAGGGCGTTTCCTCCGCGTCGGCAGCAGTGGTCCTACTCCATTGGGTAGCGGCGACTACGGATGTGCAGCGGGTTAGCCGGGCGCGCAGGCGCAGTGGACGCGCCGCCGCGGTAGTCTCCGATTGAAGGAGACTGACATGCTGCAGAAAATTGCCGGAAAACTTGAAGCGCCGCGCCGGTTCTGGCGCCGCCTGTCCCTGCGGCGCATCATCGTCGGTGGACGGCTTGGCGACACCAGCCGCCTGCGCCGATACCTTGCATTCTTCCTGCTGGGGCTGGCGCTGATCTGGGCGCCGATCAACGGCTATCTTCGGACCGCACCGCTTGCCTTCAAATCTCATGCCTCGCTGATCCTTCCCGGATCCGGAGCTTCGGCCTCGATGAACCTCAACGGCATCGGCCAGGCGTCCTCCTACGCCAATTCCGCCTTTGCCAGCAACTCCGTCAGCCCCACCGAAACCTACAAGCGCCTGATCGGCGCCGACCGCATCCTTGCGGCGGCTGCCGAGGCCATGGGACTGAACCGCCGGGATTTCGGCAAGCCGCGGATCCGGCTGGTGGATCAGACCAGTCTCATTCACGTCGAAATGACGGGCCCCAGCGCCGAAAATGCGCAGCAGCGCGCGGATGCCCTGCTGCAGGCCTTCTTTGATGAGCTGGACGCGCTGCGCAAGGATGAACAGGCCACCCGCGAGGACAGCGGTCTGGCCGCCATCGAGGACTACCAGCGTTCCGTGGCACTCACGCGGTTCGACATCGAGAAACTGCAGATGTCCTCGGGGCTGCTGTCAGGCGATGAATTTGACGCGATGGTCGAAGATACCCGTGAACTGGAGGGCCGGGTCGAGGATCTATCCGGCGTTCTCGGGGAAAAAACGCAAAGCGTCGCCGCACTCGAACGGACGCTCGGCATTCCTGCCGCCGCGGCGGCTGCGACCCTGAAGCTCTATGCCGATGCTGATTTCCTCGCGCTGATCGAGGAAAGCGGTGCCCATGCGGCAAAACTGGCCGAGGCCCGCGCCTCCTATGGAGAGGGGCACCCGAAAGTTCAAACCGCGCGCGCCGCCCAGGCCGCGGCTGAACGCGGCGCGATGGCACGGGCCGTGGCCGTCACCGGTATTGGTCGACAGAAGCTGGCCTTGCTCGATCTGGCTCCGGACGGCGCGCGCGCGGAACTGCTGGCCGAGCTTGTGCGCATGGATGCAGAGCGCCTCGGCACCGCCCGGCAGCATCAGACCCTGGTACAGCGGCTGATGACGGAGCGGGAGCGCCTGCAGCAGCTTTCCGCCAGCGCGGCGCGGCTGAAGGATCTGCAACGCGACTTTTCCGTTGCCGAAGCAGTGTTTGCCTCGGCCATCGCGCGTGCCCAATCGACGAAATCGGATGTCTACGCCTCCTACCCGCTGGTTCAGGTGCTTGAAAACCCGTCGCTTCCCGAGCGCCCGTCGTCGCCCGACCGCAAGCTCGCCATTGCCGCCGGGGCGGCAGCGACCTTCATGCTGCTGATCGCGCTGGTGCTGGGCTGGATCCGGTCCGCGGTGATCGGCCGTCTGCTGGCCACACCCGAGGCGGCCGCAGCATGACCCCGCAGAACCCGGCAGAGCGGATGATCTACCGCACCATGGCGCTGACCTGGCCCTTCTACGCTGTTGGCGCGCTCTACGTTGTCGGCCCGGTTCTGGCCTGGGTCCTGGGTGCGCTGGCTGTGCTGGCATTGTACCTCGGCCCGGCGTTTCGGTCCGACCTGCGTGCAGCCGGTCCGGTTCCGGTGCTGGTCTGGGCCTGGATCATCGGCATGGCGGTCATGCTGGTTGCACTGTGGATCGGGCATCTCGATTGGGGGCTTGGCCTCAAGAAGACCATCAAGTCCTCGATCGGCTGGGCCAAGGGCTGGGCGCTGCTGGCACTGTTCCCGCTGGTCGGCGCAGTGCTGCCGGTCCGCCGCGAGGTCCTGATCCGGGGGCAATGCGTGATCGGAGCCTGGACGCTGGCACTGGCGCCGCTTCTGCTGGCAGCGCCTTACCTTGGGCTGCCGGAACGCATATTCACCTCACCGCTGAAGGCGGTTGGCGGACCGGGGCCGGAGTATTTCAGCGTTTACCTCTTCACCTATGACCCGGCCAGCTGGACACCGCGCTGGCAATTCTACGCGCCCTGGTCGCCCTTTGCGGCTCTCTTGGGCGTCATCATGGTGTTGTTTGCGCTGGAGGAGAAGAACCGCAAATGGATGCTGGCGGGCGTCGCGGCAGGCATATTGATGATCCTCGCGTCCAAGTCGCGCATGGGGCTGGTGGGGCTGGTGGCCTGTACCGTGGCCCCGCGCATGCTGCCGCTGATCCTGCGTGGCTGGGCCTGGCATGTGACGGCAGCGCTGACCGCATCCTTGGCGATCACCGGCGGAACCTTGGCGGCGCTGGCAACAGATGCCGTGGCCGCGTTCAAGGGCGCCCGCGCCGACAGTACCCGGGTCCGCGAAACGCTTCAGCGCATCGCCAGCGAGCGCTGGCAGACCGATGCCTTCTGGTTTGGCCATGGCACAGTCCAGCCGGGCTCCCATGCGGTGGAATACATGCCTATCGGCAGCCACCACACCTGGTTCGGATTGCTGTTCGTGAAGGGCGTTGTCGGCTTTGCAGCCTTTCTGGTGCCTCTGGTCTGGCACATCGCATTTGTCATGACGGATGCGGCAAAGCACGCGCGTGGCCGTCTGCCGCTGGGCATCCTCATGACCATGGTGCTGCTCTCCTTCGGCGAAAACATCGAAATCGAAGCTTACATGCTCTGGCCTAGTCTGATCCTCCTTGGCGTGCATCTTCGCGAGGTCCGGATGGTTGAAGCCAGCGACGGTTCTGAAAAGACCGGGGCGCGTATGGGGCCTTCTGGCGCCGTCTGCCAACCGTGAAGACTGCTTCGGCTCAGGAGCTTAATCCCTGGCTGAGGTGATCCAGCAACAGCCGAACTTTTGGCGACAGGTGACGGTTGTGAGGGTAGATCGCCCATATGCCGTCATCGGGAGCGCGGTATCGTTCCAGCACCGGGACCAATTCGGCCGCCTTGATCCGGTCTTGCACGTAGTAGTCCGGCAACTGGATGATACCGATCCCCTTCAGCGCCGCATCGACCAGCGCCCAGCCGCTGTTGCAGCGGAGGCTGCCAGTGACACGGATGTGGCGGGGTTTGCCTTGCTCGTGAAAGCGCCAGAAATCCAGCGTTCCCTGGAGGCAGTTGTGCTGGTCCAGCTCGGACAGCGTTTGGGGCGTGCCCCGCCGTGAGAAATAGCCGGGTGAGGCGCAGACGTAATGCGCGCGCGACGCCAGCCGTTTGGCCATCATCGTGCTGTCTTCAAGCTCCCCGAGACGGATCGCCAGGTCAAAGCGCTCGGCCACCAGATCGAGCCTTCGGTTGGTCAGTGTCAGGTTCACTTCCAGATCGGGGTATTGGACGGCAAAGTCGTTGATCAACGGTGCGATCCGATTTTCCCCGTAGGTCACCGGCGCGGTCAGCTTGAGGCGGCCCCTCGGGGTCTGGTGCAAGTCGGTGACCGCGCGCTCGGCCTCGGCCAGCCCGTCAAGCACCTGTCGACAGTGGTTGTAGTAGATCTGCCCGGTCTCGGTGATCGATACCTTGCGTGTCGTGCGGTAGAACAGCTTGACCGCCAGCCGGGCTTCCAGCGCGCCGACCTGACGGCTGACCTGCGCGGTGGAGATCCCCAACCGGTCCGCGGCTGCGGTGAAGCTGCCGGCCTCGGCCACCGCCACGAATTCAGTGACCCCTTCCCAGCTGAACATCCCGGTTCCTTTCACAACCTGTGCCATATGCCTGCGCACACTATTACCATACTGTAATAGTCATTTGCAAAACGAGACAATTAACCTCCTGGCGAAATAGATTACATCGCCGCCATCGCAACCGAACCCGGCGGCAAGCCGGGAAACCAATCGTTCCAATTGCAAGGCGAACCCCTATGACCGACATCATCAAATCCAAGGCTGCCGTTGCCTGGGGCCCGAAACAGCCGCTCTCCATTGAAGAAATCGACGTGATGCCGCCGCAGGCCGGAGAGGTCCGCGTGCGCATCATCGCAACTGGCGTCTGCCACACCGACGCCTTCACCTTGTCGGGTGACGACCCGGAAGGCATCTTTCCCGCCGTGCTCGGCCACGAAGGCGGCGGCATTGTTGAATCCATCGGCGAAGGCGTGACCAGCGTTGCCGTCGGCGACCACGTCATCCCGCTCTACACGCCGGAATGCGGCGAGTGCAAATTCTGCAAGTCTGGCAAGACCAACCTGTGCCAGAAGATCCGCGAGACCCAGGGCAAGGGTCTGATGCCGGACGGTACCACCCGCTTTTACAAGGATGGTGAGCCGATTTTCCACTACATGGGCTGTTCGACTTTCTCGGAATACACCGTGCTGCCGGAAATATCGCTCGCCAAGGTGAACCCCGCAGCGCCGCTGGAGGAGGTCTGCCTGCTGGGCTGCGGCGTGACCACCGGCATGGGGGCGGTGATGAACACCGCCAAGGTCGAAGAAGGCGCGACCGTGGCGATCTTTGGCATGGGTGGCATCGGCCTGTCGGCGGTGATTGGCGCAACGATGGCCAAGGCCAGCCGGATCATCGTGATCGACATCAATGAAAGCAAATTCGACCTCGCCCGCAAGCTGGGCGCGACCGATTTCATCAATCCCAACGACTATGACAAGCCGATCCAGGATGTGATCGTCGAGTTGACGGACGGTGGCGTCGACTATTCCTTTGAATGCATCGGCAATGTGAACGTCATGCGCTCGGCGCTGGAATGCTGCCACAAAGGCTGGGGCGAATCCGTGGTGATTGGTGTCGCTGGTGCCGGTCAGGAGATTTCCACCCGTCCATTCCAGCTGGTCACCGGCCGGGTTTGGCGCGGATCGGCCTTTGGCGGTGTCAAGGGCCGGTCGGAGCTGCCCGACTACGTCGAACGTTACCTGCAGGGTGAATTCCAGCTGAATGATTTCATCACCCACACCATGGGTCTTGATGACATCAACACGGCGTTTGATTTGATGCACGAAGGCAAGAGCATCCGCACGGTCATCCACTTCGACAAGTAAACCGACTGAACCTTCAGGGCTGCGCCGACATCGGCGCAGCCAGCCTTACGCCGTTTCGCAGACACTCTGTGACCTGCAGGGACGAAAACTTGTTGCAAGAAGCGGGCGCAAGGCACCTGGTATCGGACACCAGACCGGCACCCTGTTGCCAACTGTTGCCGAGGCTACGCACGACCGCCAATCCTCCGGCGGGCACATCCGGTCAGCCAACTTCCGACAGTTGCGCGCGGATGCGGTCCGCCGTTTGGGCGAGCGCGGTGTCACCGGGGTTCGGGGGCAGGGAAAATGCTTCGATCCCCTCTTCGAGATACCGTGCCGAAGACACATCGTGGCGGTGAAACATCGGCACCACATGGGCATGCGCGTGCGGCACATGGATACCGGTGTAGAAAAACGAAACCCGCTCGACCTCCCATTCCCGTTTCATCGCCCGCGCCAGCCGTTGTCCGACGGCCATGATCCGCGCCGCGGTGAGTTCTGGCAAATCTTCGAACCAGGGACAGTGCTGCTTGGGAATGATCAGCGCATGCCCTTCACGGATCGGATGGAGATCGAGAAACGCAATCACCAGATCGTCCTCGAAGAGCTTGTGCGCGGGCAATTCGGCGTTGGCAATCTGGCAGAAGATACATGTGTCGGCCATCCAAGCCCCCTTGATAAACGCAATCGGGTCACGCTGCAGAAGATCTGCGCCAGCGCAGTGGTCTGGCTTGATTGGTAGAGCATGGCCAGTCTCAGGTCTATCGGGAGGACAGGTTTCGGCGCCGAAGGGCGATGGCGCAGGCTGCGCAGGGAGCGCTGACTGACGCAGGGCTGCTTCCATTCTTTGATCCGGACTTGACCCTCGCGCAGGCCGAACAGGAATTCATCGTCAAGAGATGGTGCTGGTTGACGCTCTTTTAGGCAAAACCTGCAACTGCCGGAGACGCTGCAGCATCTGGTTCCTCCCGTCTTTTCCGGGGCAATAGTGCCGCAACAGGCGCCCGGGGCGCCGCAGCAGACCCAAGGCAGCATGATGTCCATCCTCTTGATCCACACCGGCGGCACCATTGGCATGGAGCAGACCGAACACGGCTTTGCGCCCCGGATCGGCATCGTCGAGGATGCGGTGGCCGACCTGACTGCAAGCGGACAGGCCGAAGGGCCAGTTGAGGTGCTGCGGCTGGATCCGTTGATCGATTCCGCGCAGGCCACGCCGGACGACTGGCGGCGGGTGGCGCGCAGCATCCATCAGGCAGCAGAGGTACATGATGCCTTTGTGGTCACCCACGGAACCGATACGCTCGCCTATACCGCCGCGGCGCTGTGCCTGTCGCTGGCGGGCCTGCGCAAACCGGTGATCGTGACCGGCGCGATGCTGCCGCTGACGGTTGCGGGCAGCGACGGGCTGGACAACCTGACCGCGGCGCTGTCGGCGGCGCGGACGGCGCCGCCGGGGGTGTGGGTGCAGTTCGGTGGGCAGCTTCTGCATGGCGCACGGGTGCGCAAATCCCATTCCACGGCCTTTGACGCCTTTGAGGCCGCGCCCAGCGACGTGCCGCCGCTGCTGCCGTCACGCCAATCCGCATTGAACGACGTGCGCGCCCATAAGGTCGGCATCCTTTCGGTCGCCCCCGGCTGCTGCGCGGAATTGTTTGCGCATGCGGCGGCGGCCTGCGACGGGCTGGTACTGCGATGCTACGGGTCCGGCACCGCCCCCGACACGCCCGCGATGCGCAGGGCGCTGCAGGCGGCCCATGACCGCGGCGTGCCGGTGCTGGCGGTCAGCCAGTGCCCCGAAGGCGGCATGCGGCTGGGCACCTATGCCGCGGGCAAGGTGCTGCAGGATACCGGCGTGGTCGACGGGCGTGACATGAGCCCGGAAATGGCCTTTGCCAAGATGCAGTTCGCGCTGAGTCTGTCCGGTGACTTTGACAGTCGCCGCGACTTCCTCGGCAGCAACCAATGCGGTGAAATGCTCGGCACTCCGGACTGAGTTGAAACAAACCCTGCCCCCGCTACCTGACGCTGATACGGCGCCGGTCCGCTCGACCGGTGTGGGGCAAATCAAGGCCAGGCCGGGCATCCGCCTAGCGTCTGTGCATCAATTGCGGAGAATCCGCACAACTGAGGGACAAGTATCATGGAATTTCTGGAGTTAATCTTCGGCAAGATCGGAGACCTGACATGGGGCTGGTCGCTGATCCCGATCCTGGTGATCTTCGGCTGCTTCATCACAATCGCAACCGGCTTTGTCCAGGTGGAGTTCTTCGGACGCATGTTCCGGGTGCTTTCGAACAAGAACAATACCGACGACTCCAGCCGTATCTCCGCGCGTGAGGCGCTGCTGGTTTCGGTCGGCGGACGCGTCGGCGGCGGCAATATCGCCGGGGTCGCTGTGGCCATCACGCTTGGTGGGCCGGGCGCGGTGTTCTGGATGTGGGCAATTGCGCTGGTGGGCATGGCGACCAGCCTCGTCGAATGCTCGCTTGCGCAGCTGTTCAAGCGCAAGACTGGCGAAAAGACCTACCGTGGCGGCCCCGCCCGGGCCATCATCCATGGTCTCGGCCAGGAGTACCGCTGGCTGGCGGTGGTCTACGCGGTCTGCCTGATCGCGGCTTTCGGCCTCGGCTTCAACGCCTTCCAGGGCAACACCGTCGCGGGCGCGGTTCAGGACAGCCTCGGTATTGACCGGCTGTGGACCGGGATCTGCCTTGCAGTCATTTCCGGCGTCATCATCTTCGGCGGCATCCACCGCATTGCCAAGGCCTCCGATGTGGTGGTCCCGATCATGGCAATTGGCTATCTGCTGATGGCGCTGGTGGTGATTGTCATCAACATCACCAGCCTGCCGGGCGTGCTATATGACATCGTGACCAATGCCTTCGGCCTGCAGGAAGCTGTCGGCGGCGGCATGGGCGCGGCAATCGCGCAGGGTCTGCGCCGCGGCCTGTTCTCGAACGAAGCGGGCTTGGGCTCGGCGCCCAACGTTGCAGCGACAGCCGAGGTGCGCCACCCGATCAGCCAGGGCATCACGCAGTCCTTCTCGGTCTTCATCGACACCATCGTCATCTGCTCCTGCACCGCTTTCGTCATCCTGCTGGGCGATGTCTACGTGCCCGGGGCCGAAGGTATCGACGGTGTCGCGCTGACCCAGCAAAGCATGGTTTCGCATCTTGGCGAATGGGCGCAGTACTTCCTCACCGGCGCCATCCTGCTGTTCGCCTTCTCGTCGATCATCTACAACTACTACCTCGGCGAAAACGCGATGACAGTGCTGACCAAGAACCCGGCGGGTATCCTGGTGCTGCGGATCGCCATCATCGGCATCGTCTTCCTGGGTGCCACGGCGCCGGGCGCCACCGCGGTGTTCTTCTTCTCTGATCCGATGATGGGCATCCTTGCGTTGGTCAACCTGCTGGCAATCATGATGCTGTTCCCGGTGGCGATGCGCCTCCTGCGCGACTTCCGCCGCCAGCTGAAAGCCGGGGTCGAGCGTCCGGTGCTGAACCCCGACGACTTTGCCGACCTTGATATCGACCGCGAAGCGTGGAAGGTTCCGGCGTCGTGACAGCTGCCGCGCCTTAAAGCGCAGCATGAATACCTCCCGAACAGGCCGCGGCGCGATGCTGCGGCCTGTTCCATGTCCGGGGCCGGGCGCCATTTGCAAAGCAGGGCTTTTGCAGTACAATTTGCCGCAACGCTTCAAACAAACCGGCTAGGCAGGCGGGCGATTGTCGAGAGAACTTCCGGAAAACCTGCGCCTGCTGTGCAGCTATTACCCCTCGATCGCCGAGGTGTGTCGCAAGCTCGGGGCGAACCGTTCGCAGTTCAACCGTTACCTTAGCGGCCAGACCCAGCCTTCGCTGCGGCTGATGCGCAAGATCTGCGATTTCTTCGGTGTCGAAGAGGCCGAGCTGCTGATGCCGCATGCGCAGTTCAAGGAGCTGATCCGGCTGAAACCGCAGAGCGGCGGGGCGGAAATCGAACGCAACCAGCTGCGCAATGAAGCCGAGGGTATCCTGCAGGCGTCCATTCCCCAGCTCGAAGCCTATGCGGGGTTCTACTTCACCTATTACAACTCGATGTCGAACCCGGGAAAGATCCTGAAGGGCCTGACCAAGATCTACCGCACCCCTTACAGCATGAACATCAAGACGCTGGAGGTGATCGGGCGGCGGGGCCATGGCGGCTTTACCTGCAAGTATCAGGGTAGCTGCTACATGCTCGGGGACCGGCTGTTCATCACCGCGCTGGAGACGCTGACCCGCAACGAGGCGATCCAGATTATCCTCTACCCCAGCTATACCAACCGCATCCGCTACCTCGGCGGTATCATGTCGGGGGTCTCGGCCCATGCCACCCGCGCCCCGGCGGCCACGCGGATCGCGATGGAGTTTTTGGGCAGGCGTATCGATCTGCGCCGGTCACTGGCGCTGTGCGGGCTGTTTGATCCGGGCAGCTCAGAGGTGCCCGACGCGGTGGAGCGGATGATTTCCGGCCACAGCAGCCCGGCATCGCATCTGTTGATGGCGACGCCGGGCTGAACGAGGCGCGCCCTAGTTCTGCGCCAGCACCGCGCGGTCAACGAGGCCGCGCGCCAAAAGCCGGGTGACATCCACCAGGTCCTTGCCCGTCCCGTCACAGGGAATGAGCGGCAGTTCGGTGCAGGCCAGCAGCACGGTTTCGCTTTCCAGCGTGCCGATCAGCTCTTGGAACTGCGCCGCCACGGCGGGATCAGTGCCACCAAGGCGTTTGACGTCATAGATGATCTGGTGCAGCTGGCCGGGATCTTTTGGCGTCTCGACCTCGAAGGCCTCGGCAAGCCGGTGATAGGCAGACCAGCGGTCCATCTTGGTCACCGGTGCCGCCCCGAGCAGCGCGACCGAGGTCAGGCCCCGGCGCTTCAGATAGTCCTCGACCACGTCGCCAACCGAGATCAGCTGGGCGGCGCGCGGCGTGGCCTTGATCTGGCGCTCGTAGTAATTCAGCGTGTTGCAGGCGATGCCGATGACGTCGCTTTGCGCCGCAAGGTCGTCGAACACCCGTTCCAGCTCGGGCCAGACCGCGAGGTCGTTGGCCTCGAGCTCCATCGACAATCCCAGCACGGGCGATGAAATGATCCGCACGCGCGGTCCGTCGAGATCGCCGGTATAACGCTCGCCCAACAGCGCCTTGGTTTCCTCGATCACCTTCTGCCACAGGTCAACCCCGGCTTCGGGCCCGGACCCCGCAATCAATCCGATGCGGCGTCGTTCACTGCGTGGCAGAATATCTTCGGCCTTCATTAAATTCATCTCCTTACAGCAGGTTGACTGCATTCCACAGGTCCAGTGTGGTCTGGCGCATTTCACCAGATACCGAACCAGATTGGTCCTTCGCAGTGTTGCATCGGGGCGCCTCTACCCGTGCCCAAGCGAGCATCCACCAGCATCTGGGCGAGATCGCACAGTTGCTAGGGAGATACCAGCGCAGCCATGCATCGTGAGGGGCGTCGCAGTTGCCATCGGTGGTTCAGCGCGCGACAGTCAGCGCGCAGAGCGACAGTGCGAGCCGATAAAATTGGCCGCATCCCCGCTGAACTTGCCGTGCCCGGGCCACAATCTTGCCAAGAACGTGGCTAGGAATTGTTCTCATGGTTTGGATCGTTTCCCATTTTCGCCTTCCGAGACGGTTTATGTCCGCTTGTGCGGGGCTTTGCCTCGGCAGTCTGGCTGCCCCTGCGGCGTTCGCGTTCGAGATCACTGCGGATGAACCGGTGGTGATCCTGTACGATCAGGAAGGGCGACCGGGGAAATGGGCGTTTTCCGAGGCCCCGAAAGTCGGGCTGTTGTCCAACGCGCTGATGGCGCATGCGTCGTCCCTGTCAGGCAGAACAGACGTCTCGCTGCGCTTGGCCTCATCCGGCACCGCCGGTAACGCCGCGACCGACTGTGCGACGCACGAGATCATCGTGCCCTTCGGGCAGGAATTTGGCCCGGACACCCTTGAACGTTATACGAAACGGCTGTCAGCCGAGGGGCACCAGACCGCACCTGCCGTCGCGCTGCGGCAAGCGGTGGCTGACCTCGCGGCGCTTGGCGGCGGGCGGGTGATCTATTTTGCCGACACGCTGTCAAGCTGCGACGATGACCCGCTGTGGATCGCCGAGACCGCCCCGGACAGCGTCCGGATCGACGTCGTCGCGATTGGCGCAGCGAAGGATCTTCACGAACTGTCGGAGCTGGCCTTGGCTTCGGGCGGTGAATTTCACCTCTGGTCCGGTCCCGACGGCGGGGTCGAGCCGGGCGGACCGATGATCGACGAGGTGTTGCCGCTGGCCCAAGGCGGTGATGACAGCCGCATCGGATCTCGGCCCCCGCGAAACATTCCGCTGCCCGATGCAACGGAAGGGGCCGATGTGGGTATCGATGTTGCTGCGCTCCGGCTCCGTGCCCCCGGAGCAGGGGGCAGCCTCACGCGCATTGATACGGGGATCGACCAATGTCCGGCCTTCGACGCGCTGTCGCGCAATCTGCTTGACTACGCAAATGGGGTCGCCAGCGACACGCCGGTTGCTCGGGACGACCCCGTTGCCATCGCCTTCGTGCTGGACGCCAGCGGCTCGATGGCGGGACGTCAGGGGGGGCGTAGCAAGATGGCGATCGCCAAAGACGCCCTCGGCGAGGCGGTGCAGGCGTTGGATGGTGTGAATGCGGTGGCCTCCCTGCGGGCCTATGGCTTTGATGACAGCCTGCCCAAAACGCCGGAAGCAAGCTGCCCCAACACCGCGGAAATCGTACCCTTTGGCCCCAACAACGGGCGGCGGATCGCCCGCGTCTCCGAAGGGCTGCGGCCCTATGGCTACACCCCGCTGGCAGCCTCGCTGCGCGCGGCAGGCGAGCGCTTGCAAACTGTCGAGGCCAGCCGCCGGGTTGCGGTGTTGATCTCGGACGGAGAGGAGACTTGCGGCGGCGACCCGGTGAGTGAGGCCGCGGCGCTGGCGGACGCGGGGATTGGCGTGAACACCTATGTCGTGGGCTACGACCTGGACCCGGACCAGCGCCGGGAATTGCAGGCCGTGGCAGAGGCAGGCGGTACCGCCTATCTGGACGCAAAGGACGGACCGGGCTTGCGGCGTGCGCTCAAGGAGCTGGTTTCGGTGGTCATCGAGAAGACCGAGCGCATCGCCCCAAGCTGCACGAACCCGGTGCAGGGCGGCTTGACGCCGGAGACCGCCACCGAGATCCCGCCCGGTATTTACACCGTAGGTGAGCTGCTGGAGCCCGGCGAGTTCCGATATTATCGCACCTCCATGCAAGAAGGACATCGCGCGGTGATCCGCGGGTTGCTCCAGTCCTGGCAATATGTCGACACCGCCGATGGGCCAAGGGAGTCCGGCGCGGCACCGGCCGCGCTGACCATCGAAACCCGCTACCCGGATGGTCGTCCTACCGCCGCGCAATCCGCGCGCGAGGTGGGCATTCCGGGAACCCCGGTGGAGACAACGTTTGTGGACACGACCGGTGGTGGGGTGGTCTTTGGGCTGGGGGACGCCTATCGCCGACTGCCGCCAGAAAGCTTGTTCGAGGTTAGCATCGTGCCTTTCGGTGATGGCGGCCCCGGAGACGCTGGTGTTGTGGCTGACGGCGAGGACGTCGCCCGCATCGGCCCGAACGGGACTGCCGACGGACATTTCGGATACGAAGACACGAAGGATGTCTGGCACTATGAGCCAGAGGCCCTCGGGCCGATGACGGCCTCTCACTCCTACCGCGAGGGGGCGCCGAAGTACCGCCTGACGGTCTATGACGCGGCCAGCGGCAAGCGGATCGGGCGCGGCAACAATGGCCCGGTTCAGTTCGAGGCGACCGGCGCGGTCCGGATCGTGGTCGAGAACCGGGCGCCGAAACTGCGGCCGGAACTGGGGGCCTATACCATTCGGGTGTCAGATGAGTAAGCGCGTGACAGCCCTGACGGGCCTGATCCTGACTTTGGCTGGCCAGACGGCGGCACAGGATACTGCGCCATTGCCGCAGCTCGCCGCGTCCTATCTGTCCGAGGTGATAGATGCGGCGCGGGTTCAGTCCGCGGCGGAGAGCACGGCAGGTGCGCAGGAGGTCCCGAAGCTGCTCGCCAGAGATCCGAGGTGGGTGGCACCGCAGGCGCAGCCCGGCATTGGTCCTCTGATAGGTCACTTTGCCATTCACGGCGCCGAAGCCGCGCAGATTTCGGACGTACAGCTGGCGGGTGAAGCCGCGCGGGTGACGGCGGCGGTTTCCTATGCCGCGCTGCCCGATGTGAAGTGGCCCGTGACGCTGGATTTCCTGTGGCTTGGAGGGGAATGGAAAATCCGCGAGGTGGCACCGACGCGGCGGCGTGCCTTGCCGATCGATGCCGCGCCGGATGATGTTCTCGTGGCCTATCTTTCCGAGCTGAAGATCGCGGTCGAACGGCATGCCCACCTGCCGCGGGACAGCTGGCTCGCGCAAGCGCTGCAGTCGCGCTGGGTTGCGGGGGGAGGAGGATATTGGCGGCGCGCAGTCGACTGCCCGCGCGAGCAGCGAGCGGATTGCATGGCTGCGCCGCTGCAGGGCGCGGGCCTGTGGACCGCCTTGGCGCGGGAGCGCGAGGTTGACGTCCGGATCACGGATTTCCGGCTTGACCCCGAACAGCCCTCCGGGGCACTGACCGTCACCACCGTGCGGCGAACCTACACGGCGGTGGAGATCTTCGATGCCACCCTCGAAAGGGACAAGCGGCACGGATGGCAGCTTACGTCCCTGGCGCGCCGCCAGGACGGGACAGCCCCGGCGGCGGTCAGCCTTGAGGTCGAGACCAGTAGCGGCCTTTCTCTCGTTGCTTCGCTGCTTGATGCGATCACCGGTCCCGGGGCGCCATCACAGGCCGACCTGCTTGCTGATCCCGGCACGTTCACCCGCCATTTTGCCGACAGCCGCGACGGTCGAAAGGCTGCAGCGCAGACCATGAACCTGCCCCTTCTGCTATCGGCGCTGGGGGGAGACGCAAGCCGCCGGACAATTGCGGCGGAAGGATCGGACCGCGTCAGGGTGCACTATGCCGATGACCGGGGAAATGGGCGGAGCCTGCTGTTCTCCCTCATCTCTACCGATGACGGTCCGAAGATCAGAGAGGTCCTGATAGAATGAACGCCATACGCCGTTGTGCGCTGATCTGCGCCGCCGCCCTGACCATCCCGGCTGCCGCCCAGGCGACCAAGCTCACCGATGTCTTTGCGGCGTCGGGTTTCCTTGATCCCGGCGCGAACACCTTTGATCAGGTCACCGATTTCATGAACGCCTGGGATGCCGGGCAGCAGATGCCGGATCAGTGGAGCGATGATGCCGCGCCGCCGGAACCGGAGGACATGACGCTTGGCTCACAATGCCTGACCCATCAGGCCTGCATGACCTGCACCGATGGCGCCGCCGACCGGGCGAACCGCGCGTTTGAGGTGCTGGTCAACAACGAAAGGCTGCTGGCGCGCACCCTGCGCAAGGCGAAGATCCTCCACACCCTTGCCGAAGGGGCGGCGGCGCAGCATCCGGCAGGAAAGGCCGCCTATGCGCTGCAGCAGATCCGCGATATCGAACCGGCCAAGCGCACTTTTTTCGAGAACCTGGGGAAAGCGCAGGCCAACGCGCTTGAGGTCATGCGGGACTCGTTGACCGTCATTGGCACCTGTGAGCAGCAGCACCTTGGCCAGACGACCTTTCTGGCCCTCGCGGAACATAGCTACCAGATCGCGAAGATCCGTTTTGCCCTGAGTCTGAAAGGCGAAGCACAATGAAGCGGTTGGTAGCAGGATTACTGGTGGCAGCCGCACTGCCCGCCGCCGCCGCGCCGGTCAATGACGGCGACTACGCCGCGGCCGAGCCGGTGGCGATTACCCAGCCCATCGCGGGCGGCCCCGACGGCGGACGCGAGGGGTTCTGGTTGATCTCCCTCGGGGGCGACGATCTGGCCGATGGCTACCGGATCGATCCGCCGCCGCAGGCCGGGGATAGGGTCGACATTATCGGTGCCACGGAGGACGGCCGCCGCATCCCGGCCACGATTGAACTGGTGCGGCGCTTTGGGGGGCAAGTGGTCGCCAGTGCGAGCCTCATGGAGCGCGCGTCCTATGCTGGCTGGGTTGCTGATGCACCGGTATTCCTCCGGGTGTCGATCCCAGCCGGATCAGCGCCGGAAGAGATGCTGGTCGGGGTGCGAATTACCCCGGCAGGGCGGGCAACCGCGACGAATGCCACCCCTGATGACAGCCCCCGGAAAGACACGCCTGTCCCCCTGCTTGTGGTTCCGGCCAACTAGGCCGTGGACCAGCCAGGAACGGATTTCTGAAAGAGCGCCCGCGGGAATTGCCTGCGGGCGCTCGGGTCTTTTGAAGCAGTTTTATTCGGCCGGGAAGGGTTCGTCGTCTTCCACGGTCGACGCGATTCCGGCCATGCTCCGGCGGCTGTCGTTGATGATTGCCTTGATCAGGGCAAAGCCCATCAGCACCATCGCGAAGCTGAACGGCAATGCGGCGATGACCATCGCGGTCTGAATGGCCTTGAGACCGCCGACGACGAGCAAGGCTCCGACGACCAATGCCAGCGCAAATCCCCAGAAGATGATATGGGGGCGTGCCTTGGGGCCATCGTCTCCGGCTGCATTGATGGTGTTGATGATCAACACGGCCGAGTCTGCCGACGTCACCAGGTAGGTCAGCAGCAGGATCACCACGACGACAGAAAACACCCAGGTCAACCCGTCGCTGAGCAAGACCGAAAGCGTGGCATAGAGCTGATCCGAAATCCCGACGCCGAGGATCGCGTTATCCGCCGCGCCGTTGAGTTCCAGATCAATGGCGGTGCCGCCGATGAATGCGAACCAGATGAAGCACATGATCGACGGAATGATCATAGCGCCGAGGATGAATTCGCGCACCGTGCGCCCCCGCGAGATCCGGGCGAGGAACAGGCCGACGAATGGCGTCACCGCGATCCACCAAGCCCAGTAGAACACGGTCCAGCCGCCTTGCCATCCGGCCAGCGCGGCGCCCTGTTCGGTGCCGTCATCGGACCATACGGTAAAGCTGATCCCGGGCAGGGCGCGCAAGTAGTCCCAGATGCCGATAAAGAACACCTCAAGAGCGAACAGCGTCGATCCGAACACCAGGAAGAAGGCCAGCAGGAAGAAGCTCAGGCCCATGTTCAGGTTCGACAGCCACTTGATCCCGCGTCCAACGCCGGACAGGGCGGACGCCGTGGAAGCACCGACGATGACCAGAAGGGCGAACAGGATCGCGGCAAAGGAAGCCTTCTGGCCGCCGTTGCCATCGTCAACCAGCAGCCAGTCGCCGACACCAATGCGTGCAAGACCGGCCACGAATTGCTCCACGCCGAACCCAAGCGTCTGCGCGATCCCCAGAACGATGGCAACCACCGATACGATGTCCACCACGTGACCCAGCGGCCCGGACAGCGATTTTCCGAACAGCGGGATCAACGCCGTGCGCACCGTCAACGGTAGATTGCGCCGGTAAGAGAAATAGGCAAAGGCCAACCCGGCGATCGCATAGGCGCCCCAGGCCGACAGGCCCCAGTGCGCGAAGGACCAGACATAGGCCGATCGCACCGTCTCGGCCGACATGCCGACCACTTCACCGAGGATCACGTTGGGGTTGTTCTGGAAATGATAGATCGGTTCTGCGGTGGCGAAGGTCAGCATGCCGATCCCGATCCCCGCACTGAACATCATGGAGAACCAGGAAAAATTAGAGAACTCCGGCTTTTCATCATCGCGGCCCAACCGCAAGCGGCCGGAGACAGGCAAGATCGCCAGAATCAGGCAGAGGATGAGGAAAAACGCGACGGCGTAGATGTACCAGTAATTGAACACGCCAAGAATGAGCGTGTTGAACGAGCCCAGAGCGGTCGATGCGCTTTCGGGGAAGGCCACGGCCCAGACGATCAGCGCCGAAACGAGCAGCTTGGCTCCGACGGCCACGTTTTTAGAGAAGCCGGCGTAAAAGCCGCTCTCTGAAACTGGAATCTCCAATTGGTCTAAAGGTGGTTTCACGCTTTCCTCCCTGGTTGGTGAAACAAGTCCGCCAGCAGCCCCCGGCCTTGGGGGCTGTTGACGAGAAATTGGTGAGCTGGAATGTCAGCTCAGGTGGTTTGGCCCATCAGGCGCTCATCGAAGGGGTAGCGGGTCAGGTTTTCGTAACCGTCCTCGGTGATCAGCACCTGATCTTCGAGCTTGATGGAGAAATCGCCGCCCTCGGGGCTGACCAGTGCCTCAACACACAGCACCATTCCCGGCTCCAGCTCGTAGTCGAAGGCGCCTTCGACCATCTGATCCGGATAGGCGACCAGCGGCCATTCATCGCACAGTCCGACACCGTGCATCATGCAGCCGTATTTCTGCGCCTGGAACTGATCATCCAGTTTGTGGCAGGCGCGGCTGATGTCTTCGATATTCGCGCCGGGTTTCAGCAGTTCCATGTTGGCCTGGATATGCTCGTATCCGTGCTGCATGGCGTAGACCATGTCGGGGCGGGGCGGTTGATCGCCGATCCACCAGCTGCGTGAAATGTCGATGCAGATGCCGTAGGCGCCGACCAGGTCGGTATCGAAACTGACGATCTCGTTGTTCTGGACGATCCGGGGACCGCATTCCTGGAACCACGGGTTGGTCCGCGGGCCAGAGGTGAGCAGCCGGGTCTCGATCCACTCGCCGCCGCGACGGATGTTCTCGGCGTGCAGGACCGCCCAGATGTCATCTTCGCTCATGTTGCCCTGCGGCACACCTTCGCGCGCGGCCTGTTCCATGATTGCCACCGCCTGTTCGCAGGCGTGATGGGCGCAGCGCATGGCCAGGATCTCGTCCGGCCCCTTGACCGCGCGGCACTTCTCGGTGACTTCCTCGCCTGGCATGATTTCAAGCCCTTGCGCCTGCAGCGCGTGCAGCCCGTGCAGCATGACCTTGTCGACCGCCAGGCGTTTGTTGCCACCTGCGTGTTCCTGCAGAAGGATGCGGACTTCGTTCGAGAACTTGTCCGCCGCCACATCGATCTTGTCACCCCGGTCGAAGTAGAAGAGATCCGCTCCGGCGCGCTGTTCCCGCACCAGCGGGTTGAACTCGCTGAGGAACGGCGACTGCTTGTAATCCCAGATGACGAGGTAGCCATCGGCGCACAGCAGCACCGCCCGGAAGGGGTTGTGGGTGTTCCACAGCTGCATGTTGGTGCTGTCGGTGATGTACCGGATGTTCAGCGGGTCGAACAGCAGGATACCGCCGTAGCCGCGATCGTTGATGAAACGCGTCAGCCGCTCCCAGCGGAACTTGCGCATGGCCTGCAGGTCGGGCAGCTGCAGCCCGGCGGCTTCCCATTCGCGGAAGGCCAGCTGGGTCGGGCCGATCTCGACCCGGTCATTGTCATTGGGCGTGTTGTCGCCCAGCGTTGCGCCGCGGCTGGGATCGATCTTTCGGACATCTCTGTGATGAGAATTCATGACGTGATCCCCTTTCTAAGGTCTGATTGCATGCAAAAATGCCCGCGCACCATCGGTGCGCGGGCCGTTGATCAAGCTATGTTCGCGGCCTGGTCCACGTATTGGCCGATCTCCGAATTCGGGATGCTCAGGTCGTGTTGTTCCGAGGTCTGATCTGCATATTTGCCGATGGCAGCGCGCGGGGTGCGCGGGGTGCGCTTTTCCGCGGTGTAATCGTTGATCAGGTCACAGGGCGTATAGTTGCGTTCGATCTCGTGCAGATCTTCTGCATCGAGCTCGGTTTCAAGCGCCGCAAATGCGGTGTCGAGCTGTGCAACACTGTCCGCGCCAACCAGCATCGACGAGATTTCAGGCTTGCGCAGAACCCAGGCCTGCGCCACCTGCGGCGCGGTGATGCCCTTGGCCTCCGCCACGCGCTGCACGGAACAGGCAATGTCGTAAGAGGCCTGGTCATTGTACATCTGCGCGGTGAAGAAATCGGTCTTGTTGCGCAGCGAGTGCGGCTCATTGGCCAGGATGCCCCGGGCCAGCGGACTGAACGCGGACACCCCAATACCCTGGTCCATGCAGAAGGGGATCATCTCGCGCTCTTCCTCGCGGTAGGCGCAGTTGAGCTGAAGCTGCATGTTGATCGGCTTGGACCAGCCATGCCGTTCGCAGACATTCAGGATCTTGGCGAATTGCCAAGTGTACATGGTCGACACGCCGATATACCGCGCCTTGCCGCTGCGCACGACGTCGTTCAGCGCTTCCATGGTTTCTTCGACCGGGGTTTCGGTGTCGAAGTAATGCAGCATGTAGATGTCGATGTAGTCCATCTTCAGACGCTGCAACGAACCATTGATCGCGTCCAGGATATGCTTGCGCGAGGTGCCGTAGGAATTCACGTCCTGACCGATCTGGTAACCCAGCTTGGTGGTCAGGATCAGCTCATCCCGGCGCGCCAGGCGGCGCAGGATGTTGCCGACCACGGCTTCGCCTTCGCCAGCCGAGTAGAAGTCGGCCAGATCGATGAAGTTGATGCCGTTGTCCAGCGCATGGCCGATCAGCGGCTCGCTTTCACTTTCGTCAAAGATCCAGGGCTTCCAGTCTTTGGATCCCATGTTCATCGTACCAAGGCACAGCCGAGAGACGCGCAGGCCGGAGTTTCCAAGGCGTGTGTATTTCATTCGACAGTCTTTCCTAGTGAATGAATGGATGGTGAAGAGGATAGGGGAGGATCACCCGTAGGCGATCCAGATCCCTTTGGTTTTGGTGTAGGAGCTGAGCGAGTGGATGGCCATTTCCTTGCCCCAGCCGCTTTCCTTGAAACCGCCAAACGGGCTGGACAGGCCGTAGCAGCCATAGCGGTTCACAAAGATCATGCCCGCATCCAGACGGTCGGCCATCCGGTGAGCGACATTGATGTTGCCGGTGTAGACGCCGGCGGCCAGACCATAGGTGGTGTCATTGGCCAGTTTCAGCGCGTCTTCGGCGGTGTCGAACGGTGTGCAGGACAGAACCGGCCCGAAGATTTCCTCCTGGGCGATGCGCGCGGAGCCCGGCACATTCGCGAAGATCGTCGGACGGATGAACAGGCCGTTGGCATTGTCACCCTGCTGATCCGCGTAGCCGCCGGCGACGAGTTCAGCTTCGCCCTTGCCGATCTCGATGTAGTCCATGATCCGCTTGAACTGCGCCGGGTTGCACTGCGGGCCTTGCTGCGCATCTGGCGAGAGCGGGTCGCCACAGCGCACCGCCTCGGCCTTCTCGATCAGGCGGCTCATGACATAGTCATAGCTGCCTTTCTGGATCAGGAAGCGGGTCGGCTCGGAGCATTTCTCGCCCTTGTGCGAGAACATAACGGTAAAGGCGCGGTCGATAGCAGCATCCAGATCCGGCGTGTCGTCAAAGAAGATGCACGGCGACTTGCCGCCCAGCTCCAGCGTCACCGCCTTGAGGTTCGACTGGCCCGAGTTCTGCACGATCTGACGGCCCACGTTGGTGCTCCCGGTGAAGGAAACCTTGTGGACGTCTCGGCTGACCGTCAGGTGGTTGGCCACCGGCCCGTCACAGACCAGCAGGTTCAGCAGCCCGGCAGGCAGGTCCAGCTCGCGGTCGATCAGCTCGAACAGGAATTGCGTGGCCAGCGGCGTGTATTCGGAGGGCTTCATCACCACCGTGTTGCCCATGGCCAGCGCCGGGGCGATTTTCAGGCTCGCCTGGTAGAGCGGGAAGTTCCACGGCGCGATCAGGGCGCAGACGCCGACCGGCTCCTTGTTGGTGAAGTTCAGGAAGCCGTCTTCGACCGGGGAGACCTCACCGTAGAACTTGTCGGTCCAGCCAGCGTAGTATTCGAAGATCTCGGCGCAAGTCGGGATATCGTCCACCATGGCTTCGGAGAGCAGTTTGCCATTCGGCAGGCTTTCCAGAATGGCCAGTTTCTGCGTGTTCTCCCGGATCAGTCGCGCAATGGCGTTGAGCACGTCGGCGCGCTGTTTGCGGGTGGTCTTGCGGCTCCAGACATCACTTTGGTGGCAGCGGTGGGCAGCGGCGGCGGCGGCATCCGCCTGGCCCGCATCGGCCAGCGCAATGGTGCTCAGCGTTTCGCCTGTGGCGGGATTTTTCACGTCCCAGGTCTGACCGGCGCCGGTCACCCACTGGCCGTCGATATACTGCTTCTTTTCCGCCTTCAGCCAAGTTTTGGCCCAGCTCAGATCTGCATCGAGTGTCATTGTACTTCCTCTATTTCGGAGAGAGCTGCGCGCACGATGGACACATCGCCCGCGGCCTGTTTCGCCACGGCCGAGGCACGGCTGTAGCCAAATTTACGTTTGAGCTGCATGAGGCTCGGCCCCAGGCCCTGCGCATTTTCCGTGTTGCGCTGGATGTTCAGTTCCAGCCCCTGCACGCAGTTGCGGCGCAGCGAGGCGACACCGCCCTGCAACAGCGCGAGCATGTCGAGCAGGGCGATCACCACCAGCATCTGCCAGGGGTTGTAGTCCAGCTCGCCGTGATCCTGGGTCATGCGCACGGTCGCCGCGCGGCCACAGGCCATCATTGCGCATTGCATGGTGTATTCCGGGATCGTCGGGTTGATCTTGCCGGGAATGGCCGATGAGCCGGGCTGTTTCTCCGGCAAGCGGATCTCGCCAAAGCCTGCATGCGGCCCCGACGCCATCAGGCGCAGATCGCCGCCGAAACGGACAAGCGTCCGGGCGATTAGTTCCAGCGACGAGGCCAGAGCCTGCAGCGGATCATGGGCTTGCGAAGCGGCAAAGAGATTGTCGGCGCGGCGAAGATCATGCTCCAGCCCGGCTTGCTCCAGAACCGCGTTCAACTGGTCCATGATCTGGGCGAAGAAGCCCGGATCGCAGTCATCGGTGCGGCCGATGATGTTGCCGCCCAGGTTTACCGCCGCCAGCTCGCTCGCATCGGATTGGGCGCGCTGTGTCAGCTGCCGCAGGTTGTGTGCAACCCCGCCAAAATAATCAGCCGCGCGAATATCCACTGCATCCTGCAGACAGGTGCGCGCCAGCTTGGGCTGATCCCCCGACCGGTCCGCGAACCGCTCCAGATCATCCACCAGCCCGCACAGCTCTGCCTCCAGCCCGGCCCATGCGGCACGCGCCGCGATATGGCATGCCGTCGACAGGCAGTCGCTGGTGGAATGGTTGAGGTTGATGTGGTCGTTCGGGTGCAGCGGCGCATAACTGCCAAGCGGCGCACCAAACCCGCGGTGATTTGCCAGATTGGCGAGCACCTCATTGACGTTCATGTTGATGCCAATGCCGCCACCCCCATGAAATGAATGTATGGGAAAATCGGACTCGAAGGGGCGGGACAGCAGATGGTCAATGGCCGCGCTGATCGCCGCTTCGGCGTCTTTCGGCAACGCGCCGATGGCCACGTTGGTGCGCGCCGCCGCGCGTTTGACGTGCAGCATCGCTTCGATCAGCTGCGGATATGCCGACAGCTTTTGTGCGCCAGAAACGGGGAATATCCCAACAGATCGCTGTGTTTGCGCCCCATAGCAGGCAGCCGCGGGGACGAAGACCGCGCCAAGCGTATCATGCTCTGTCCTGAAATGATCCACTGGCCCCACGCCTCCCTCATGTCGAGCTGCCATGGCGTGTCTTTGGGGAAATTCAGGGATTCAGGCAAATTACAAAAAGGAATGGTCATTCCTTTTTGTAATGACCTTGGCGCCAAAAACCCTTAGGTCAGAAACAACCTATTACAACGGCCTGCGCATAGACCCCATGAAATCACTTCCAAGTCTCACTTCGCTCCGGGCGTTTTCAGTTGTCGGCAATTGCCTCAGCGTAACGGGAGCGGCCCAGCAGCTGGGTGTCACCCAAAGCGCCGTCAGCCGGCAGATCAAGGCGTTGGAGGACGCGCTGGACCTCAAGCTGTTTGATCGGGTCGGCAACAGTATTTCCCTGACGGACGAGGGCCGGGCCCTGCATGAGAGGGTGTATGAAACCTTCGGCCTGCTCGAAGACGCCGTGGGCGAAGCTGCCGGCTCTCTGAAGCGACAGAAGATCAACTTGCTCGCCCCGCCGACCTTGGCGTCCCGCTGGCTGACGCGGCGCCTGTCCTCCTATCCACAACGGTTTCCGGGTGTCGAACTGGCGATTCACACCGTGGCACGGCCGGATATCCGTATGGACTGCGTCGTCCATTTCGGCGCCCATCCCACGGCGGGATCGGAACATGTGCAACTGCTGGTTGAGCAGCACATCGCGGTCTGCTCACCCGCGCTCTTTGAAGACCGTGAAGCGATGCGGGCAAGCTGCCTTTTGCATGTTTTTGACAAGGGGGTGCGGTTTCCCCTGTGGGAGGACTGGCAAGCGCTTGAACCGGACAACCCGGATCTTCCCAGCGGCACGTCCATGGAATTTGCGACGCTGGAGCTTGCCATTCAGGCCGCCAAGAACTCTGTCGGTGTCGCCGTGGTCGACCGGAACATGATCGAATACGAGCTCAGCGCGGGCAGCCTTGTCCAGATTTCCCCGACAACCGTGGTTGGGCCAAATGGCTACTGGCTGGAAATCTCTGAAGGGCAGCAAGCCAAGCGGCGTTCGGTGCAGTTCTTTCGCTGGCTCAGAGGTGTCGCGGGGCTGACGGTGAACGCCTTGTAGCAATGGCGCGTCATGTCGGTTGCAACACCGTAGCAGCCCAGCGATCCCCGATGTCGCCAAAGCAGTCGTGGATCGAGTCGCTGGCGATGCTGCTGCCGTTCGACAGTCTTCCGGCCAGCCCGAGCCCCTGTACCGGGGTGCCGTCTTCACGGACCAGAACCGCATCCGCTCCGCAACGTGCGCCCAATCCGTCATCGGGAGCCGAGAGAACCCTTGTCTCCAGCAGGCCCGATACCAGCGGTTCCGTCACTTGGCCAAGTGCCGGGGACGGCAACACGCTGTCGATCATGACATCCGCGATCACAGCCGTGTCCTCGGCCTGTATCTCCCAGCCTTCCGGGCGCAGCCTGATGTCCGGATCGTCTGCGGCCCGCGGGTCTACCAGTCCGGTTTCGATCAGCGTCAGCAGCTGGCGCGCCGTCTCGATCGGGGCCCCGTAGGAATACCGCTTCAGCCCCTCGTCAAACGCGGTAAAGGTGCGGGCGGTGTTCGGGGGGATCGGCCTGCTGTCATAGACACAGCGGAGCAGCGGTTGCCATTTGCGCCACAGCTGCCCGACCGTGTAGCCGATCGTCGGCAGATCCTGCCCCTCCGCCTGCCGGATGCCACAGCGCAACGCATCGGACGTCGCGAGCTGTTCCTGGCTGCCCGCGGTTGCCACTTCCTGTTGCAGCCAGTCTTGGATGTCGTCCTGCTCCACTGCCCCGCCGACAGAATGGATCACACGAGCCACGGCAGCGCCAAGGGCCCCGAAAAGCGCGGATGGCCCTGCATCTGCGGCCCCCGAAAGCGCTGCGTGCAGAGCCGCCTCAAAGGCCGCATCTTCGTCCGGCAGCGGGTCAAACCGTGCATCCAGCGCGGCATTCAGTGGTTTCGGCGCTGGCGGTTGTCCATCCAGCGAAAAGGGGATGATCCGGGCAGGCTCCCGTCCCGAGGCAATGTAGCGTTTGCCTTCAAACCGACCGCCCAGACCCAGCGTCAGCATGCGGATCACATCGAGCGACGACAGGGCGAGTCCGCGAATGCCGACGATACGCCCGGCCCATGCGTCGGCCGCTTCGATCAACGCATGGCCGGGGTAGGCCGCGCACAGCGGCAAGCCATGGCGATGCGCATGTCTGCGCCAGCGTTCGAGCTGCGGATCCGGGTTTGTCTGTGGCTGACCAAGCGACATCAGCACATGTTCATAAGGGCCGTGGGAGTGGTCCGCGCACTGCAGCCGCCAGCCGGTCTGATCCTGATGCGCCGCGTTGACCCGCGCCTGGTGATGTTCCACTGACACGGCTTCTGGCAACTGTGCCCAAAGGGCTTTGTACCGCTCATGCAAATAGGTGCCGAGCAGCGCGCGCGGCAGATAGGCGTCCCCATCCTGCGCGCCGTCTTGCAGGCGGTCTTTCAGCCAGGTCGAAAAATCCTGCTGCACCCCCGAGCACGGTGGCGGGGGTGGCAATGAGATGCTGCGCAGGGGCAGGTTCAGCAGGCAGATCTCGCTCTCGTCGGGGCTGAAGCTGGGGCCGGCCCCCGGCCAACGGGAGGGATCAAACACATCGATAGCGACCGAAGTTCCGGTGACCAACGCATGTCGCACCAGCGCCTCAAGCGCGCCAAGTCCACGCGGCCCGAAGCCGACAATCGCCACGCGGCGCCGGGCTTGCGTCATGATGCCATCCTCTCCTCTGCGCGCTTTCGCCACCTTGGGTCACAGTGGGCTGCAGGTGCAAGGAGATAAGTCGCGGACGCCCAAAGTGGTTCCCGCTGGTCGGATCGCGGCAAGCGCGGCTATCCGTTGCGGCAGCGTGTGGGGACTGCGCGCTTCAGCAGACCTCTGGCGGCAATAGGTTCCGGGAACGGTTGCTTGTCCGGCGGCACGCGGTCCGGCGTCTGGCGGTGTCTGCCAAAGGAAAATATGGTCACTTCGCTCGGTCGCATCTGGTACCGCAGGCAGCATCACTGCTGTGAGCTATGTGCTAAGTGACGCGCTGCCGCCGAGCGGCAGGACTTGTCCCTCCCCGGCGAACCGGGGCGGGACCGCGATGCTCAGGTATTGGCCATTTCGCTGGCCGCACGCAGTCGATCGCGGAGTTTCTCCAGCGTGACGCCAGCGGCGGCGGCGGGCAGATCGGCAGGGCCGGCGTCATCCACCTGCGCCTGCACGCGTTTGTAGAACCCTGAGAGCCCGGCCAAGGTCTGAATCACCAGATCGAAATCCTGCAAGGATCGAAGTTCCTGGCTGGTTGGGGCGGTGCCCCGTTCCAGAATGTCCAGAACAACGTCTTCCAAGGCCTGCATCTGGCGCCCCAGCTGTTCCATTTCCCACGCCGAGGCGGCGCAAAGTTCGCTCAGGGCTTTGCCGGGACGCTCCATCTTTACAGCCGCCCGACGACCTGTTCGATGGCCTGCTTCATCGTCGCCACCGTGAACGGCTTGCGGATGATGTTGTTCAGGCCAAGCTGTTTACCGACCTGGATCATCTCAGGCGTCGGCTTGCCGGTCACCAGGATGAAACCGACCCGCTGGGTCACCTGGTGGCTGCGCAGGGCCTTCAGCAGGCCCAGGCCGTCCATGCCCGGCATGTTGTAGTCCGACAGCACCATGTGGACCGGTGTCTGAACCAGCTTCTGATAGGCGCCCTGGCCGGAATTTTCGACCATGTAGTTCTTGATGCCGATCTCGTCGAGGCTCTGCGTGATGATCCCCCGGCTGGTCGACATATCATCCACCACCATGACGCGAAGTGAGTCTTTCAAGCTCATTTATCTTTCCTTCTGCTCTGCTTGCAGCCGCGGTCAGTTTGTCCTGCCTGCGGGTGAGTTTAGGTAGGTTGTGATCCCGGCCGTCTTCAGGTGCTGCGCTGCCGGGCCTGACATGCGCTCGGAGTGACCGATGAAGAGGTAACCGCCCGGGTTGAGGACATTTTGAAAGGCGCTCCAGACTTTTTGCTGGGTCGGGTTGTCGAAATAGATCGCCACGTTCCGGCAGAAGATCACATCGAACTTGCCGCGGAACGGGAAGGGCTCGATCAGGTTCAGCACCCCGAAGGTGATCATCTGGCGCAGGCTGTCCGGCAACCGACCGTCGGCATCGCGGGCCGGCAACAGCGCGCGATATTTGGAGTCGATCTGGGCCAGCTCGTCCTCGGGGTATTTGGCCGCCTGGGCGGTACGCACCACCACCGGGTCAATATCCGTGCCGAGGATCTTGAAATCCAAACGGGCCGCTTCGGGACATTGCTCCAGCACCGTCATGGCGATGGAGTAGGGTTCCTGCCCGTTCGAGCAGCCCGCGGACCAGATCCGCACGCGTCCGCCATTGCGGGCACGCTCGACCAGCCCCGGCAACACGTCGTTGCGCAGGGTCTCGAAGTGATGCGGCTCCCGGAAGAAGTGCGTCACGTTCGTGGTCAGAAGCGACAGCAAGCCGCTGCGCTCCTGATCGGCGTTGGGGCCATCCAGGCTGGCAAGATAGTCCTTGAAGTTGGTGATGTTGCGCTGCCGCAGCTTGCGGGCGAGGCGCGACGACACCAGCGGCTTCTTGCTCTTGGCCATCGCCAGACCGAAGTGCTTGTGCGCGAACTGCGCAATCGCTTCGAAGTCCTTGTCCGACAGCGTAAACCCTTCGGCCGCAGGGGAGATGGAACCCTCCGCGCTCACGGCAGTACCTGCTCCGGAGCCGAGATCACCGCGTCGAGGTTGATGATGCGCACCATGGTATCATCATGCGAGATGATGCCCTGGATGTACTCCATCGTGTTGCGGCTATCGACCGGCGGCGTGTCCTGGATATCGTCGGGATTGATCGAGATGATCTCGGACACCGATTCCGCCAGCAGGCCCACGGGCTTGCCGTGCACCGAGACAACGATCACCACGTTGCGCTCGCTGGCTTCGGTCTGCTGCAAGCCGAAGCGGGCGGACAGGTCGTAGATCGGGATCACCGCGCCGCGCAGGTTCATCACCCCCAGCACGTCGGCGGGCGCATGCGGCAGGATGGTCACCGGCGACCAGCGGCGGATCTCGCGGATCTGGGTGATCTTCAGGCAGAACGCCTGGCCCGCCACGGTAAAGCTGACAAACTCGCTGTGTTCGGCGTGTTTCACTTCCTGGTCGGTTTGCTTAACTTCAGCTTGCATTGCTCAGTCTCCGCTCGGTGTCAAAGGCGGCTGCCGTGGGCGAGGCCGCAATGATGCTTTCAGGGTCCAGGATCATGGCGATCTTGCCGTCTCCGAGGATGGTTGCGGCGGCGACACCGGGAATTTCCCCGCAGACGCCGTCCAGGCTCTTGATGACCACCTGGCGCTGGTCGTGGATGTCATCCACCGCCAGGGCGCAGCGTTGGCCGGTTTCGGTTTCCACCAGCAGATAGACGCCAGCCTGCTGTTCGCTCTCGCGGTACAGACCAAGGGCGCCGGCGACATCGCAGATCGGGACGAAGTTGCCGCGGATCGACAGGAGGGTGCCGTCGGCGCCCAGGTTGTTGATCATGTCATCGCTGCCGCGCATGGTCTCGACGATCGAGGTGATCGGCACCACCATGGTCTGGTCCGCGACCGACACCACCATGCCATCCATCACCGCCAGGGTCAGCGGCAGGATGATGGTGAAGGTCGAGCCCTTGCCGGGCGCGGAGGAGATGTTGATGCGTCCGCCGAGACCGGTGACCGCATTCTTCACCACATCCATGCCGACGCCGCGGCCGGAGAGGTTCGAGATCTCCTTGGCGGTGGAAAAGCCGGGCATGAACAGCAGGTTGTCGATTTCGCTGTCGGTCAGTTCGGCGTTTTCCGGGATCAGCCCCTTTTCGATCGCGATCTGCTTGACGCGCGGGCGGTTCACACCGGCGCCATCGTCCTTGATCTCGATGCAGACCGACCCCGACCGGTGCGAGGCCGACAGGCGGATCTCGCCGGTGGCGGGCTTGCCCGCCGCCTCGCGGTCCTCGGGCTTTTCGATGCCGTGGTCGACCGCGTTGCGCAGGATATGCGTCAGCGGGTCGGACAGCCGTTCGATCACCGTCTTGTCGACTTCGGTGTTTTCGCCCTCGTTGACCAGTTTACAGGTCTTGCCGGTGGCGGCCGAAGCCTCACGAACGATGCGGGCCATGCGCTGGAACAGCGGCTTCACCGGCTGCGCACGGATGGCCATGACGCCTTCCTGAATGTCGCGGGCCAGGTTCTTGAAGCCTTCCAGCTCGGTCTCGACATCGCGCAGATCGGCCACATTCAGATTGGCAATCTGCTGCGCCAGCATCGAATGGTTGATGATGAGCTCCCCGACAGCGTTGATCAGCCGGTCCACCCGCTCAAGCTCGACACGGAGCGTCGGCTTGGGACCACCGCGCTGCTCCTGTTTGCCGCTCTCGGCTTTCGGGGCCGATGCCTTTTCCACGGCGTTTGCCGGTGTGGCTTCGGGTTCGGGTGCGGGGACCGGCGGTTCAAAAGGGGCAGCAGCGGTCCCGCTATCCACTTCGGGCGACGGGTCAGGCAGGGCAGCGCCATCGGCAGGCGGAGCGCTGAACATTGCGTCCAGAGCCGCAAGCGCATTGGCTTCCGCCTCGGCGTCGTGATCTCCGACGATGGAGAGCTCGCACAGACCTTCGACAAACTCGAAGACCGCTTCCACGACCGAGCGCGGCTCTTTGGTCACCAAAACCAGGTCCCAGGCCAGGTAGCTGTCGTTGACGTCCATCGCGTCAAAGCCGGGCAGCTCGTTCTCGTCCAGCGTCACGGTCAGCTCACCCATGTCCCGCAGCGCCTGGAACAGGAAGAACGGCTCATTGCCGGTGCCATACATCTCCTTCAGGGGATGGAAGCGAATCCGGTAGGTTTCCTCCTGCGGCACCACCGGTGCAGCGGCAAACCCGCCGAGATCGCCGACCGGCGTCGGCCCGCCCAGTCCCATCGGCTCGAAGGACAGGTCTTCCTCTTCTTCCGGAATGTATTCATCCAATGCCGCCAGCAGGGTATCGTGGTGCGCCTCGTCCACCTGGCCGCCATCGCGGGCCACCTCGACCAGCGCCGACAGATGGTCGCTGGAACGCAGCAGCAGCTGGATCAGCTTTTCATCGAGGTCCAGTCGGTTGGAACGCACCTCGTCGAAAACGGTCTCGAACCGGTGGGCAAAAGCCACCAGATCATCCAGGCCAAAGGCCCCGGCGCCACCCTTGATCGAGTGCACGGCGCGGAAGATCGCATTGACCACCTCAGGGTTGTGATCGCCTCCTTCGATAGCGGTCAGCCCCTCATCCGTTGCTTCGAGGAGCTCTTCGCACTCCTCAAAGAACGTATCCTGAATCGACCCCGACATCTCAGGCCGCGGCTCCGGTTACGCGCTTCAGGGCGAAGATCAGCGACGCGTCGTCAAACGGTTTCGTGATCCAGCCCGTGGCGCCGGCGCCACGGGCGCGAGCCTTCAGCTCGGGCGCGCTTTCGGTGGTCAGCACCAGGATCGGCACCTTGGAGTTGATCTCGGTACCGCGCAATTCCTCGATCACGCCGAAACCGTCGAGGTTGGGCATGTTGATGTCAGTAATCACGACGTCAGGATCGACGTCCGAATACATGTCCACGCCCTCGCGGCCGTCGACAGCGCAGTGGTATTCAAATCCGGCCTCTTCCAGGGTTGCGGCCAGAAGATTCCGAATGGTGCGGGAATCGTCGATTGCCAGGACTTTGGTTTTCATGCTGTTTCCTCGTCTTCAAAACGGTTGGGCTCCAATCCCAGCAACGTCAGGGACTTGCGGCAGGATTCGGTGATATTGGTGACCGAGAAACCGACGCCCTCGGAGCGCCACTGCTGTTCGGCGCCAAGCAGGAGCTGCAGGCAGCGCGACGGCATCAGGGCGACGCCGCTACAGTCGATTTCGACCGCCTTGGAGCGTGCCCCCTGCAGGAAGGAGACCAGCGGGTCGAGCTCTGCAAAGGCGTTCGGCAGATCCAATTTATGCTTTTGCGTTTCCGTTGTCATTTTCGGCGATTCGCACCCCCGTTGTCGGCGATCAGTTCGTTTTCTGTGCTGCCAGTCATAGGCAGCGGGCCTTAACATTTGATTGCCGCCCGAGGCCCGCTCGCGGGGATTCATAAGGACAATCCGCGCGATCTATTCCGCGAAATCAGATCAATTTTTATGGGGGTCTCACGGTGGCGAAACGGGCGGCGAATCCGACGCACGGCGAATCAGTTCACCGCTGGTCGTGCCGCTGTCAGGGCATTGCACGTGATGGTTGCCAGGGCGCGATCAAACCCCGTTTCCGGGCGGCAGAGGCTCGCTCAAACAGCCCCGAAACCGCGCAAATCGCACTTGCGTAAGCCGCAAATTAAGAACTGGCGACCAGTCTGTTTCGAACGACATCTGCGGTGGCCCGAACCGCTCGATCTTGGAGAACAGAATGAAAGCGTTGCAATCGCTCAAGCTAGCCTACCGGCTGCCACTTTTTGTTGTCGGTTTTGGCCTGGCCATGACCGCTGCTCTTGTGACGATCAGTACGGTCTCTTTTCAAAACAGCGTAAAGCAAAGCGCGGAGGACCAGTTCCGATCCATGGTAGCGGACCGAAAATACTCGGTGACCACCCTGTTTGATGCCATCCAGGCGGATGTGCGAACCCTGGCGGCGGTGCCGTCGACCGCGACCGCGATCGAATGGCTGACGATGACCTGGAACGACCTCGAGGGGAACCCGGGTGAGATCCTGCGCAAGGCTTATATCGAGAATAACCCCAACCCGACGGGCAAGAAGCATCTGCTGGCCCGAGGCGACGGCGACTCCCCCTATCACATGCACCATGAAAGCTTTCATCCGGCCTATCGGACCCTGATCGAAAGCAAGGGCTATTACGATGCCTTCCTGATCAATCTCGCAGGTGACGTGGTCTATTCGGTGTTCAAGGAAAGCGACTTCGGCACCAATATGCTGAATGGCCCGCTGAGCGACAGCGGGCTGGCGAAGGTGTATCGCAAGGCTGTCGCAGGCAACCGCGGCGACGTCTTCTATGCCGACATGGAGCCCTATGCGCCCAGCAACGGCGCAGCCGCGGCCTTTGCCGCCGCACCGGTCGTGAATGATGCAAACCTCACCGTGGGGGTGCTAGCGGTGCAGATCCCGGTGGACCTGCTGAGCGCCATCGTCAACAATGAACAGGGCATGGGCGAAACCACCCAGGTCTACCTGGCAGGGGCGGACGGAAAGGCGCGGTCCTCTTCCCGCTTTGCAGGCGGTTATCAGGTTCTGTCCGACCTGCCCGACACCATGCAGATGCGCGAAGCCTTTGACGGTAAAATTCACGTGCTGCCGGAGGTCGAAGGTCTGAACGGTCAGTCGGTGCTGGCCTATTCCGAACCGCTGCCGCTGGCATTTGCAGATTGGGCGATCGTTGCCGAACTGGATTGGCAAGAGCTGATGGCCCCGGCCGTGGCCAAGCGCAACAAGCTGCTATTGGTCTCTGCCATCTTCGCCGCCGGCATGTCCCTCCTGGGCTGGCTGTTCGCGCGTTCGATCACCAAGCCGATCAACCGCATCTGCGACAACATGGAAGCGGTCGCCGGTGGCAATCTCGACACCGAGGTCGAGGCCGCGCAGCGCCGCGACGAGATCGGCAAGATCGGCAAGACGCTCCTGTCGATGCAGGACGACCTGAAACTGGCCCGCGCCGCCGAGGAAGAGCGCGCCGAGATGCAGCGCCAGCAGCAGCAGGTGGTCGACAACCTCAGCAACGGCCTGATGTGCCTGGCGGAGGGCGACTTCTCGCAGCCCATCGACACCCCCTTCCCGCCGGAATACGAACAGCTGCGGCAGAATTTC
>NZ_JBGFGM010000110.1:0-272 GCF_041224635.1 Leisingera sp. XS_AS12 | reverse complement strand
CCTGACGGTTGTCGACACGCACTCCCGTCTCTGCCCGGCGACTGACCCGCGCTTCACCTATCGGGGCGAAGACGTCGTGCAGACGCTGGAAAGGGTCTGTAGGAAAATTGGCTACCCGAAGACGATACGTGTCGATAACGTCCTATGTCGGGAATTTCCGGCTGCTTAGGTCAGCAGGTCATGGAGCATCCGGAGCCCCGGACGCCCTGACAGGTTTGCCCAGACGGGCTCTGCCGTCAAGAAATGATCTCTTCCATAGCAAACACAGGGTA
>NZ_JBGFGM010000109.1:0-30477 GCF_041224635.1 Leisingera sp. XS_AS12 | reverse complement strand
GCTGCGGGTTCGAGGCTTGATCCACCCGACTTCGGCCGTTTGCGCGACGACAGACACCGCTCGGGGCGAAAAACGCTTGCCCAGCGAGCAAAATCAGGCGATCTTGAAGTCAAGCGGCAGGCCACTTGGGGAATGTCGGTTCGATTGTGTGGAGCAGATACGCCAACCGGCTGGAGGATGAAATCGAGGCAGAGAACACGTTTTTTCTGTCCCAGCAGGCGCTTGGCGCCTCGCTGGCGCAGCCGGATGCCCCAGGTGCGGCCGCTGTTAACTCCCGCTTCGCGGAGGCAGCCCGATGACACCGGCAGATTGGCAGCTACAAAACATATGGCTCGGAATGGGCATAACCTTGGCGGTATTCGCGATGTATTACGCGGTCGCCCTGATCAACAATAAAAAGACTGAAAACGCGACAGACCTGTATTTGGCCGGGCGCTCGGTTGGGCCGGTCGTCAACTCACTGGCGGCCTCGTCCACCTGGATGAGCGTTGCAACTTTTCTGGGCGTTGTCGCGCTGATCCAGCAATTGCACTTGCCCTTCGTCTACATGTGGATCCAGCTGATCCTCAGTGTGCCGCTGCTGGTTATGCTCTACGGGGCTTCGCTGTACCGAATGGAAGTCTTTACTTCGGTGCATTTCGTGCAGCTGCGTTATGGCCGAAATACCGCTTTCCTTGCGGCAGGCTGGATGCTGCTGATCATGCTGATGTACATGATCGGGCAGTTCATCGGCATTGCTAAGGTGTTCGAGGTCCTGCTGGGGCTTCCCTACACGCCCTCACTGATCCTTTCTGCACTGGTCATCACCGGCTATATCACTATCGGCGGCATGAAGGGGGCCACCTACAATGACGCGATCCAGATGGTGATCATGATGGTTGCCCTGCTGGTGCCGCTGGCGGCGATCCTCAAGGCGATGGGCATTTCCGGCTACTGGTTTCCGCCGCTGGGTTACGGTGACATGACCGATGTGCTACTGGACCGCATCCCGACCTTCTTCGACCTGAAGTACGAGCCGCGGTTCTACCTTTCCTTGTTTGTCGCGCTCACCATTGGCACGCTGGGCCTGCCGCAGCTTGCGCAGCGGGTTCTGACATCGGAAAGCATCAAATCCGCACGTATCGTGGTGCCGTGGTTCTGCCTGTGGGTCGGGCTGATGTTCCTTGGCACCTATGCCATGGGATTTGCGGGCGTGTTCCATTTTGCTTCGATCGGGCAGGAACTGACACCTGAGGCAGCCGACAAGACCACGCTTCTGCTCAATCTCGCTTATAATCCCGACTGGGTTTCGGCCTTTGTGATTGCCGGAGTGCTGGCGGCAGGGGTTTCCACCATTGCCGGCCTTATGATCGGTGTTGCAACGGTTGTCGGTCATGACATTGTCGGTGTACTGAAACCTCATCTGCCGGAGAAGAAGCAGCTTCGCTATGGCTATTTTGCGCTGGCCGGAACCGGCGTCGTTTCTCTGCTGGTTTCTCTGAACCCGCCGGTTTTCCTGATCACGTCGATCTTTTGGGCCTTCGGCCTTTGCGCAACTGCCATTACTCCGATGGTCGTGCTGGGCGTTTGGTCCACACGTATCAACGTTTGGGGGGCTTTCACCGGCAGCTTGGTGTCCGGGGTAGTCTATATCCTGCTGTCGCCATATGTCCTCCCCCAGATGTCTGTTGGGGCCGGGCTGGTTGCCAAACTGGGCTTCTCCACCTCGCTGATATCGGTGCCTACCGGGTTCATAGTAACCATCCTGGTATCCCTCGCAGCCGAGACGCTCAACGGTGATGCTGCAAATCAGGAGCGCGGCCGCGCACAGGAACTTGTCGAGAAGATGCACGGCTGGGCGGATGTGACCCGAGCCCGCTATGACGGCAGCCAGTGGCTGCTGGTCCTTGCGGCCCTTTGGCTGCCCATCCTGCTGTGGGGGCTGGCGCCATGGTAAGGGCACTTAATATCCTGCCGCGGCACATCCCCGTTGTATTGGGAATGCCGGTTGCGGGGCTCCTTTGGAGCCTCGCTACCCTGGCGGCGCACCCGCAGGATCTTTCGGGGGCGGGGATCTCTCAGCCGGAAGCTTTGCTTCTGGTCTCCCTAGGCGGTCTGGCCCAGACACTTGCCCTCTGGCTGGGGTTCGCCGCTGTGCTCTGGGCGATGATACGGGGCACCGGCCGCCGCCTGTCCCTGATCGGACTTGTTTCTGCGGTCTCTGGCGCAGCGCTGCCTTTGTGGATCGCGGCACCGGCAGCCGCCTTGTGGGCTGGAGCCGGATCAGAAAACGCCACGGCGCTGGCCGCCGCTGCGCTGGCTGGTGCGGTGATGTTCCATTTTTCCCTGGGGCGGAGCCTGTCGGAAGATCTGCACTGGTCCGCTCACCATGCAACCGCGGTGGCAACTGCCGCCTCACTCTTTCTAACAAGCGTCGCCTATCTGGCCGCCTGAACCCAAGTCTCGCAGATGGAGAGTAAAATGACTATCAAAGCCTTTGTATTTGACGCCTATGGCACCCTCTATGACGTCCAGTCCGTCGCGCAGGTGACCGAGGAGGAGTTTCCTGGGCACGGCGAATTGATCACGCAAGTCTGGCGCCTCAAGCAGCTAGAGTACACCTGGCTTCGCTCCCTCATGAACAGTTATCGAAGCTTTTGGGAGATAACGGAGGAGTCGCTGAAGTACACCCTGAACAGCATCGGACTGCATAGCGATGCCGACACACGCAAGCGGATCATGGAGAAATACCTGCATTTGGAGCCCCATGCGGATTGCATTTCGGCCTTGGACACACTGCGCGGGGTGCCCTTGGCGATCCTGTCCAACGGAAATCAGGAAATCCTCGATGCGCTGGTCCGCAATACGGGGCTGGGGGACAAGCTGAATGCCGTCATTAGCATCGACAAAGCACAGGTTTTTAAACCTCATGCCGCTGCATATGAACTGGTGGAGCAGACGATGAACTTGAAGCCGGAAGACATTATGTTTGTTTCTTCCAATGCCTTCGATGCTTGCGCGGCCAAGAATTTCGGGTTCCAGGTCGCTTGGATCGAACGGGTCACACCCGAAGCTCTTGCGGTGGAAATTGAGGCAGCCGAAACGGCGGGACCGTCAACAATGTTCAAACTACTCAGAATGCAAATGGAGACCTTTGGGTTGGAACCGGATCACAGGTTGAAATCCCTGAACGATCTGGCCCGGCTGGTAAGATGACGCCGGCTTCTGGCTTTTGGGAGATCGCATGCAGCAGGCGGGTGGTTCGCAGGGCTGCACGGGTCGCGGTAATCGTCGGGCTTGTGCTGGCGGTGATCAACCATGGCGACAGTCTTGTTCATGCTGATGCCGATCTTGCGACGGTGATGAAGATCGTCCTGACCTTTTTTGTGCCCTATTCGGTTTCCACCTACTCTTCGGTTCTCGCAATTCGCGAATTCGGTGCAAGTCCTGGGACCGGAAGTCACGACACCGCGTAGGGCAGCAGGTTGCGCCGGGTGTCAGAATTGGCCTCTAAATGCGGTTGGAGCGATTTCCGGCGCTGGCAGACTTGCTGCTGTACACATCATGCGTCCCGTAGTTAGATGCGGGGCGCATTTGGCATATAACATTGGAGCAGGTTTTCTGAAATGGGGCGGCAGCGGGAATTTGATATCGACAGCGCACTTGATAGGGCAATGGAAGTGTTCTGGCGGCACGGTTATTCCGGCGCCCCGATTCAGGATGTTTGTGCAGCCATGCAGCTGAAGCCAGGCAGCGTCTACGCTACCTTTGGCAGCAAGCATGAACTGTTCCTGTCAGTGGTCGAAAGATATCTCGACAAGGTGAACCGGCCCGGCCTCGAGTTACTGGAAGGGAACCCCTGCGGATTGGGCGGAGTACGGGACTACTTGGATTATGTCGCCGAGGGGATCGTCACGGGCAAAAGGCGTTGGGGGTGTTTGGGAACTAACGCTTTTGTGGAGCTTAGTGAAAACGATGCCAAAGTGACGGGGGTCATGGCAGAGCATCTAGCCCGGCTCGAGGCAGCGTTTCGGAATGCCATGGAACGTGATGGGATCCCCGACAGCCATGATAAGGCGAAGTTCCTGCTGTGCGCAGCACAGGGCTTGAATGTCGTCGCCAAAGCAAGGCCTGACCGGGAAACGCTGGACAGGATTATCGCGATCACATTGACCGCAGTTCAAGCTCCATCAGCGGAATAGCCAAACCTTCGCAACTGTAAAGCGTGCTATCGAAGCGCAGTGGAACACCTCCGCTAGTTCAGCCCGATCAGGTGCAAGGCGGTGTGTTTAACCTGCTGCAAAGACGAAGCATCATATGCTCCCCGGGCAAGAACGCGGTACCCTACGGTCATAGCGACTAGCCCCTTTGCAGCGCTCTCGGTGTCCAATTTAGCAGAAATATGCCCGGTGGCCTTACCTGCATCGACCCTTCCGGCAAAAAAGGCCTCAAGCTTTCTGAGCGCCTTGGTTACGATATTCTGGATGTCCTTCTCGTGGTTCGGAAACTCCAGCGCGGTGTTGATAACCAAGTTTCCCTTCTTTTCCTGGTTAGAGACGCTCTGTGTAAGCACTTCATCGAATAGGGTGGTGATGGCGGCCACTGGGTCATCCATGGCTTCTAGCCGCGCCAGAGTTAGGGCCTGATTTTGCTCGACAAACCGGGTCAGTACGGCCTGAAACAAACTGTGCTTGCTGCCGAATGTGGCGTAGAGGCTGCCACGGTTTATCCCCATGCCCTTCACCAGATCGGCTACTGAAGTCGCCTCGAACCCCTTGATCGAGAATACCTTCGCCGCACTGTCCAGCGCTTCGCCGATATCAAAATTCTTCTCCCAAGGCATGCTAAACTTGGTCCCCCTGACTGACAGGCCGGCTCCGGCGGCGCGGTTAAATCATTTGGGCTTCCGACAATCCCAGCAGCACTTATCGGCGGCTTCTTAGCGTCTTGCAAGGGTATTGACCAATCGTTCCATAAAAATATATAGAGTTGAACGATCATTCCAGACCCGGCGCGCGGGTTTTTGCAACAGTTGGTAAAGGCCTCCAAATGGAACAAATCCTGAAAGAACTTACACTGATTGCCAGCGTTGCTGCTGTGACGTTGGTTGCCTATCTTGCGATCAGGAAATCCCAAGAACCCGGGGCAGGTAGCTTCAACCGCTTGCTGACCGGGCTCCTTGGCGCATTCCTTTTGCTCGGCGGCACCGCCAAGTTTTTCATGCCCTTTACTCACATGTTCGAGCAGCAGATTGCGCTGAGCAACCTTCCGTTTCCTAGGCTGGCAGCCGTTGCCGGTCAGGGCGGGGAAATCGCTGCGGGACTTATGCTGGTTGGATTTTTCTCTGCCTGGCCCCGGCTACACGGCCGCATGAGTGAGCAGGTGTTTGTCCTCGCAAATTTCCTGACCGGGATAATCATGCTGGTTGCCGTCTACGTGCATCTCCATCCTTCGGTCCCGGCCGAGGTCCTGCCGTTCCAATCCAAACCGCCTGTCGTGACTGTCATCATCCTGGGCCTTACGGCCTTGAACGTTCGGCTGCGTCGTCAGTCTCTGCTGATCTAAAAATCTCCGACCCAGAAAGGTTTCCCATGCCCACTATGTCGCCTCAGCCCGCCCGGCGCCCTTTTATCCAGAAGATCGCAATCCTTCTTACTGTCATGTCCAGCGTTGCTGGCACGCTGACTGGTTTGATGACTTGGGCCAACACTGGCTTTTCCGGCAGCTTCTTCCCAAACTGGGGGATTTCCTTTGTCAAAGCTCTGTTCGTGCTGCTGCCCTTTGCCTTTTTGTTGATGGGTATCTTTGACAAGCTTTTGTCCCGGCTGCTGCCGAAGGTACGCCCTTTCGGGCGGCGTGTTCTGCTTGGCTTGATCATGGCCGTGATCATGCAATCGCTTATGGCGGTCATTACCGCCGGAACCGAAGCAGGCTTCGGTGACTTGGCAGTAGTAAAAGTTCTTTGGCTCAAAGCCTTTGTGACCGCCTTCCCTGTCGGACTTGTGCTGGCGCTTGTTCTGACCACCACTGTCCGGCCTTGGCTACTGGCTATGTTGCGCGCGTAATTCTCACGATTGAGTGATCGCTCAAATCGCATACTTGAGTGATCACTCAAGTTGACCATATAACCCTCACAACGCCCGGCAATGTTGCCGCGCAGCAAAAGTGAAGGAAACGTAAGATGGATCGTCTAAAGGACAGAGTTGCGGTGATTACAGGCGGCAACTCCGGCATCGGTCTTGCCACGGCACATGCTTTCATCAAGGAAGGGGCCAAGGTGGTAATCTTTGGCCGCGACCGGGACACCTTGGATTCCGCAGTGAACGAACTTGGTGGCAGTGCCATCGCGGTGCAGGGCGACGTAACGAATACTTCTGACCTGGACGCACTTTATGAAACAGCAAAAGAGGCGTTCGGCGGCGTAGATGTAATTTTCGCAAATGCCGGCATCGCGGAGTTCAGTTCGGTAGCTGAAATCTCCGATGATCATTTCGACAAGGTGTTCAATGTCAACGTCAAGGGTGCGATCAAAACCGTTCAGCGTGGGTCCGGCGTTTTGAATGACGGCGCGTCGATCATTCTGACAACTTCGGTCTCGAATGAAAAAGGGCTAGCAGGCATGTCTGTCTACGCCGCGACCAAGGCGGCTGTGCGGTCTCTTGCCCGCACGCTTTCCGCTGAGCTGGCCGAGCGGAGCATTCGCGTGAATGCCGTCAGCCCCGGCCCGGTCGCGACCCCGATCTATTCCCGCGCCGGGCTGTCGGAACAGGACATCGACGGCTTGGGCTCAAAGATGGCCGCACAAATCCCCCTCAAGCGATTTGGCGAGGCACGCGAGATCGCAGATGCGGTGGTGTTTCTAGCCTCTCAGGAATCCTCATACGTTGTCGGCACCGAACTAGTGATCGATGGCGGCTGGACGCAGCTGTAACCGCCCGGTTCCATCTAGCGCTCAAAGTTTACCTACTCCCCATCAACCCCTTCCAAACCTCAGGAGAACAACATGACTGACTTTACCCTCCACACCGAAGATACCGCCCCTGAAGACGCCAAGGCTCTCATTGCCAAGTCCAAGGGCGCCTACGGGTTTATCCCGGGCCTGCATGCAGTTATGGCCGAGGCGCCGGGCCTGCTGGAAGCCTATCAGGCGGTGCATGAGCTGTTCGTGAACTCCAGCTTGGATGCGGATGAGCTGACCGTCGTCTGGCAGGCCGTTAATGTCGAGAATGAATGCCATTACTGCGTGCCTGCACACACCGGCATCGCAAAAAGCATGAAGGTTGATGACGCAATCACCGACGCCCTGCGCAACGGTACACCGCTGCCCAACGCGCGACTCGAAGCGCTGCGGGCCTTTACGCTGCAAGTGGTGCGCCAGCGTGGCAATCTGAGCGAAGCTGAAATTCAGGCTTTCCTCGACGCGGGCTTCACCAAGCGCAACATCCTTGAGGTGATCCTTGGCTACAGCCAGAAGATCATGTCGAACTATACCAATCACTTGGCGGACACTCCGGTGGACAAGGTATTTGAAAAATTCGCATGGTCGCCTAACGGCATAGCTGCGTAAATGAATCTTGCCGGGGTGGCCTATCCGCGCCGCCCCGGCATGTGCAGAGGATCCCAGGCGGGGCTGCACATCATCCACCTCGATCTCCTCGGTGTTGGCAACAATGATTTGCGTTGCCGACTGAACGCCGGCAAGAGCATAAGGGGCCAATATGACCGACAAACCGCTTCGTATCGATATTGTTTCTGACGTGATGTGCCCGTGGTGCATCATCGGCTACCGCCAGCTGGCGCGGGCGCTGGAAGAGACTGGCACCCTGCACGAGATCCATTGGCACCCGTTCGAGCTGAACCCGGAGATGCCGCCCGAAGGGCAGAACCTGCGCGAGCATATCATCGAAAAATACGGCTCCACGCCTGAGCAGTCAGAGCGCAGCCGCGCGCAGATGACTGAGCTGGGCGCCGGGCTGGGTTTCGATTTTGCCTTTGCCGATGACATGCGGATGCACAACACGTTCGCCGCCCATCAGCTGCTCCATTGGGCCGGCGAACAGGGGCGCAGGCACGAATTGAAGATAGCCTTGTTTGCCGCGCATTTCACGCATCGCTGCAATCTTTCGGACCCGGAGGTTCTGGCCGATATTGCTGCGGAAACCGGGCTGGACCGGGCTGAAGCTGTTGTAGTCCTGACCGATGGCCGCTTTGCCGAAACCGTCCGCGAGCATGAAGGTTTCTGGCTGCGCCAGGGCGTGCGAGGGGTGCCTACCGTGGTTATTGACAGCGAGCACCTTCTCACTGGGGCGCAGGGGACCGAAAGTTACATCCGCATTTTCCAGCATCTGAGCAAAAACAAGTTTTGAACCATGGCACGCGCAGCACCTTATGATCGGGACAAAACGCTGGATGCAGCCATGTCGCTTTTCTGGGACAAGGGTTATCACGCGACGTCTCTCAAGGATCTCGAAGGCGCCCTGGAAATGAAGCCAGGCAGCATCTACGCGGCGTACAAAAGCAAGGAAAATCTGTACTTACTAGCAATGGAAAGGTATTTTGAGCGGTTCCGGGGCCAGTTTCGGGACCAGATTGCGCAAGCCCCGTCGCCGCTGCAAGGGCTGGCCGGTCACCTGCGCGGCTATGCCGGCCTCCTTCCGGACGACGCTAAGTGCCAAGCCTGCATGCTGCTTAAAACGTTTGTCGATACGCGCACGACCGAACCCGCAATTGCTGCGCAGTCGCAGGCCTACTTGGATGCAATGCGCCATGAAATAGCGTTGGCTTTCCAAGCTGCCGCCGCCCAAGGCCAAGTACCCGAAAACAGCGACTTCAATGCCCTCGCGCGTCAGTTCCAAGCTTATGTGAACGCTCTGCGATTGGAGCTTCACCAGGGAACGGCAGCCAAAGATCTGTCTGTTCTAACGGAGACCATGGCCCAGCAAATCGAGGCTTTAGGGCTTCTGGCGAGCTGATTTTTGTTCCAAGGCCGCGTTTGCCCGCGTGCAAACCTCCAGTCATCATTCAATTATTAGAATCGTGTTTTATGCTTCCCCGAAATTCCATATTTTCGATGTAGCAGAGAAAATTGTAAAGACCTGCGGAAAGTTTGGACTGTTTCCAGCAGCATAAGACACTCCGGGTCAGATCATGGTCCTCGACCTCGAGGACATGGAAATCGCTGCACACCAAGCTTCGCGGAAAGAGGCCGGCGCCAAGCCCGGCCCTCACAAGATCCAGCGCACGCTGATCCTGCGAAGTGCGGTAGGTCACCTTGGGGCGGATATTCTGCTTAGACAGGAGTTTTCCGAATGCCTTACGGTATTCGCAATGCCTGCGTGCGATGAAGGGCAGATCGTGCAGCACGGCTAGAAGAGCTGATTTTTGGCCGGCAAGCCGGTGATCATGGGCCGTAGCGATGACATAGTTCTCGGTAGCCAAATGCCTCGTTTCCCAAGATGAAGGCAGGTTTTCATCCCCGGTTACGGCCAGAAATATGAGGTCCTGTTTGCCGTTGGCCAGTTGGTCAATCAGAACTTGGCTGTTGTCTTCCCACACCTTGAGGCGAACGGAACCATTGTTTCGCCGGAACTGCTCCAATGTGGCAGCCAAGGAGGTAAGATCCATCGTGTCGCAGATGCCAATTGACAGAACCTCCCGTTCAGCGGTTTGTTTCAAGGCTGCACGGACAGTTTCGCATTCTCCGACGATGGTCTTCGCGCTGGCCAGCAGGCGGTGCCCTTCTGCCGTCAATGTGACCTGACGGGCAAGCCGGTTGAACAATTGTACCCCGAGATCATTCTCAAGTTTCCCAATGGCCGTGGACAGCGCGGGTTGGGAAACATGCGCACGGGCAGCCCCTTTCGAGAAGCTGCCCGTTTCGGCAACGGCGAGAAACTGTTCCAGCTGTCTCAGGTTCACGTCATACACATCATGAATATCAAAGATTAAAACTATAAATTTGATTAATAAATTTGATGCGGGTAGTCAAGAGAAGCGATCCCCTAGAGAAGCCACTCATGACACAGACAGCTCTTGTCGTTGGCGCCGGAGACAATCTCGGCTCCGGCATTGCTCGCAGATTTGCGCGAGGAGGACTTCATGTGGCGGTCTCTCGTCGGCGCGGAGACTTATCGCCTCTGATAGCTGAGATTGAAGCTGCGGGTGGCGAAGCCACTGGGTTTCATTCTGATGCACGAGACGAAAACGCGGTCAAACAGCTGGTCGCGGAGGCAGAGCAGATCGGCCCTATCGCGGCCTGTGTTTTCAACGTTGGCGGCAACGTCCGCTTTCCGATTTTCGAGACCACGACACGCGTGTATCGCAAGGTTTGGGAGATGTGCGCGCTGGCCGGGTTCCTGGTGGGCCGAGAGGTCGCGGGACGGATGAAAGAGCGTGGTCAGGGCACCATCCTGTTCACCGGCGCCTCGGCCTCGCTGCGAGGCAATGCCGGGTTCGCCGCCTTTTCCGGGGGCAAACATGCCCTGCGGGCGTTGGCCCAGAGCATGGCGCGCGAGCTTGGCCCGGAAGGGGTGCATGTGGCCCATGTCGTCATCGACGGGCTGATCGACAACCCGAACACCAAAGACCTGTTCCACGCGATGTTCGAGGCCCGTGGTGAAGACGGCATCCTGAAGCCAGACGATATCGCCGAAGCCTATTGGCAACTGCACGCCCAACCCCGGACCGCCTGGAGTTTCGAGATGGACCTGAGGCCCTTCAAGGAACCCTGGTGAGCCCCGCCACAAGGAAAGACCCATGAAAAAATCATTCGATTTCTATTTCGACTTCGCGTCGCCCTATGGCTATCTGGCCAGCCGCAAGGTGGGGGCGCTCGCCGCAGCCACCGGGCGTGACGTGAACTGGCGGCCCTTCCTTATCGGGGCGGTCTACAAGGCCCACGGCGGGGCTCTATTGGCTCATCCCCTGAAGAGTGACTACGTTTTCAAGGATATGTTCAGACGCGCCAAAATAGAAGGTGTGGAGGGCATGCAGCGCCCTGCAAATTTCCCGGCCAGTTCGGTGCCGCCCTCACGTCTGGCCTATTGGATCGAACGCCAGGACCCTGACAAGATGGGGGCCTTTGTCAAAGCAGCCTACAAGGCCATCTGGATTGATGGATGCGATACCGCCGATCCGAATGCTGCGTTGGATGCTGCCGAAAGCCTCGGCTTCGACCGGGACGATGCGCTGGCAGGTGCAGGAGATCAGGCGGTCAAGGACCGCCTGCGCGAGGTGACCGAAACAGCACTGGAACGTGGGGTCTTCGGCTCTCCCTTCATTTTGATCGACGATGAACCCTTCTGGGGTGGCGACCGTTTCGCGGATATTGAGGCGCTCTATGGCTGATACCATGACCGCCAACAGGCCGGGCAGGCTGCACTACGCCTGGATCGTTGCAATCGCCGGCGGTGTGGCCACTTTCTGCGGCTTGGGGCTGGCGCGTTTTGCGTTCGGAATGCTGCTGCCGTCGATGTCGGCATCGCTGGGCTTGGACTATGGCCAAAGCGGCGTGCTGGGCTTTGCCTATCTGATTGGCTATCTGGTGGCCGTTGCCCTGATGCCCGTCGTTTTGCGCCGGTTTGGAAACCGCATCACAACCAGCGCCAGCCTGATTCTCATCGCAGCCACCATGCTGGGGATCGCGCTTGGGCAGGACTTCCTGCTTCTGTGGCTGTTCTATGCTTTGACCGGTGTCGGCAGCGGCGGCGTGGTCGTGCCGGTGATGAGCCTGGCCTCGCATTGGTTCCACCCCTCTCACCGAGGCCTTGCGGCGGGTATCCTGATGTCTGGCCCCGGATTGGGCGTGATCATCTCCGGGTTTGTCGTGCCGAAACTCACCCCCATGATCGGGTTCGAGACATGGCAATTGGGCTGGCTGTTGTTCGCGGCCATATCGGCGGGCGTCGCTGTTCTGGCCTTTGCCCTGTTGCGTGACCGCCCCGGAGACATTGGTGCCGATCCCTTTGGACGCTCCTCGGCAAGCGCGTCGGCAGTCCAGATTGAAATGAGCCGCAGGACCAAACTTCGGATGCTGATCCACATGGGTCTGATCTTCGCCCTCTACGGTGCGACCTACATGGCCTATGTCACCTTCATCGTCACCAGCATGGTCGATACCTATGGCATGTCGCCCGAGGATGCCGGGCGTCTTTGGGCGGGGTTCGGCTTCCTCAGCCTGTTTTCGGGCATCCTGTTCGGATCAATCTCCGACCGTTTGGGCCGTCGTGTCGGGATGGCACTGGCCTTTGGGATTCTGGCAACCGCCTATCTTCTGGTCGGCTTCGGCGCGTGGATGCCCGGCCTTTACCTGTCGATCCTGTTGTTCGGCCTGGCCGCCTGGAGCATTCCGGTGATCATGTCCGCCTCTGCAGGGGACTATTTTGGCCCGGCAGGAGCCGCGAACGCCCTTGCCGCCCTGGTGTTCCTGTTCTCGGCCGGTCAGGCCGCCGGGCCGCTGCTTGCGGGCTACCTGGCCGACCTTACTGGGGATTTCACCCTCGGCTATGCCGCGGCGGGCCTCATCGCCCTCTTGGCCATTCTCCTGATCCGGGCGTTGCGGCCACCGCCGGTGTCCGGGTGACCCGACCTACCGACATTCAACACGAAAGAGACCACGCCATGCCCCTCAAAGCCATCGCCTTCGACGCCTACGGAACCTTGTTCGACGTCTATTCCATCGGTGACCTGGCCGAAGATCTGTTCCCCGGAAAAGGTGCCCAGCTCGCCACCATCTGGCGCGACAAGCAGATCGAATACACGCGCCTGCGCAACATGTGCGACAAGTACGCGGACTTCTGGCAGGTGACGGGCGATGCTCTGGACTATGCCTGCGAGGCCTTGGGGCAGGACCTGACCCCGGACGCGCGCGACCGCCTGATGGGGCAATATGCCGAACTTTCGGCCTTTTCGGAGAACGGCGAACAGCTCCAACGCCTCAAGGAAGCTGGCATAGCCCTGTCAATCCTGTCCAACGGAACGCCCTGGATGCTGGATCAGGCTGTGAAGGCCTCGGGCCTTGATGGGTATTTCGACCGTGTGCTCAGCGTCGACACGGTCAAACGCTTCAAGACCGCGCCGGAAGCCTACCAGATGGGGCCAGATACCTTCGACTGCGACGCCGGAGAGATCCTGTTTGTCTCTTCCAACTGCTGGGACATCTGCGGCGCCACCTGGTTCGGATACCGGACTATTTGGCTCAACCGATACGGCCTCCCACTGGAGCGTCTCGGTGTCGAGCCTCATCGCATCGGCGCGTCCCTGCAGGACGTGGCGGATTACGCCCTTGAACTCAACATCTGATAACTCAAACCAAGGAGAACCCCATGCCCGTCATCCGCGTCGAAGTGCCCGAAGGCACCGACTATGACACCAAAACCCGTATCCGCGAAGGGGTGAAGCAAGCCGTGCTCGACACGTTGGCCCCCAAGGAGATCAAATATGACTACGTCGCCGTGCGTGAGGCATTCGGCATTCTGGGAGATGGCCTGCCGTTGGTCACCGTCGACCTGCGCCCTGGTCGGGATGCTGGTCGCAAGAAAGCTTTGACCGATGCCATCGCCGCCATTTTGCAGCAAGAGCTGAATTCCGATCCGGTCGATCTCTACGTCCTCTTTCGGGAAAACCCTGCCGAGAACCACTACACCGGGGGAATTCCATTGCCGGATTGGGTGCCGGCGGATCAGTAAACAATTTCACCGGAAGCGGATGAAGTGGATGGCTCCTGCTCCACCGGCGTCGCAATGCGCCATAATGCAGGTGTCAAAATCTGCTTTTGAGAGGAGCCACCCAATGCAAGTAAAAACCATAGGACTGGATCTGGCCAAGGATGTTTTCCAGGTTCATGGAGTTTCTGTGACAAGCGACAAAGTCTTCAACAAGGAGATCAAACGCGCGAAACTGTTAGAGTTCTTTGAGAGCCTGCCGCCTTGCATGGTCGGCATGGAGGCCTGCAGCTCTGCCCATCATTGGGGCCGTGAACTTCGCAAGCTTGGCCATGATGTCCGGCTCATGCCTGCAATCTACGTCAAACCCTATGTAAAGCGCGGAAAGACCGACGCAGTGGATGCAGAGGCAATCTGCGAAGCGGTTGGCCGCCCGACGATGAGATTTGTTGAGATCAAGAGCGAATGCCAGCAAGCTCTTTTAACCGCCCACCGCACGCGCGAACTCATCGTCCGCCAGAGAACCCAGGTCTCAAACATGATACGGGGGATGCTGCGTGAGTTTGGCTATGTTCTCCCAACCGGGGTTGAGGCTATGGTCCGCTTTTCCAAAAGCCACCTGGAAGGTGATCAACCTAAATTTCCCGAACTGGCGAACGGGGGTCTCGGCATCTTGTGTTATCAACTCCTTGGGCTCAGCGCCCGAATTGAAGGCTTTTCGAAGTTGATCGAGTGCCATGCTCGGCGAGATGACAACGCACGCCGACTGATGTAGGTGCCTGCGGGCGGCATGAATGGCCGCTGTCGCCGCCGCAAAGCAGCGTCCCAAACCAATCACTTGCAGCGATTTTCGTGCTGCGAGCGCACGCAGAATAAAATCAAAATGGCCGAGTCGGGCTCGGACCGGCCATTCGCCGCCAATTGAGCGAATGGCCGATCCGTTGTAGGGATCTATTCCCCCCCATCGCCCTCATCATCCCGCTTCGACAGCCGCTCCTGTCGCTGCACCTTTGCCAGGATCCCATCCGTCATATTCGGGTCCAGCGCCGCGTAAATGTCGAGCATGTGAGCCGCGTGCTGCATGCTCCAACCCATGTGGGCGGCCAGCTCGGCGATCGAGCAGCCAGCCCGGACCAGCCGCGTGACCGCATTGCCGCGCGCATCATAGAAGCGCAACTCCTTGCGGATCCCAAGCTTGTCGCGCCACTTGGAGACCTCGCGGCCGATGAGGTTTGCGAGATTGAGCGGCGCGCCCCGTGCGCCTACGATGACATGATCCTGTCCCTCAGGCAGATCATCAAGCAAAGCCTGCAGCCTCTCGGTTACCGGGACCGTCGCGTACTTCGTGCGACCGCTTTTTTCAGTCAGGATCAACGCACGAGCCCCCTTCTTCCGTGTGTAGGTGATGTCCGACTTCTTGAAATTCTTTAGGTCCCCCGGGCGGAAACCGGTCTCAACAGCGGCGATAAGCATCCGGCCGACATACGCGGGCGAATTCTCGACGAAGTGGTCGATCTCCTCTTGGGTCCAGATGATATGGGCATGGCTTTTCCGCTTATGCTTCTTCACCCGGAGCAAGTGATGATTGTGCAGGAGCCCGCGATCATAGGCGAACGAAATAACCCGTTGCAGCGTCGCCATCATGTTGTTTCCGACCCCGTCGGAGTGGCGATCCCGCCAGCGCAGGACCGCATTCCGGATCCGGGCGTTCTCGAAGGCCATGATCGGCGCGGCGCCGAATTCCTCCTCGATCCCGCCCGGCCGCGCCAAGTTGTGCAAATGGTCCCTCCGGGTCCTCGCCGCCAGCCTCGCAAAGTCGGAGGAATTCGTGAACTCGTTGATAATTTCCTGAAAGGAGCCACGCACATCGCGCTTGGCCTGGCAGGCTTTCTGCCAGGCTTCGACATACTCGATACCATCGCGCCGACACACGCTATCATGGCTCCAGAATAGCGGGCCACCACGCCAGGCGTAGTGGTATTCCGCATGGGTGCCGTCCGCGAGCGTCTTGCGCACGCGGTGAACGCCCTTGCAGGGGCTATGACGCGAGGGGCTCTTGCGCTTAGGACCGGGCATCGAACCATTCCTCCACGTCGGAATGCTGGGCGGCATGCGTGGCCGCTCCCGGACGCGTCCAGACATGGAGGACCTCCCCATCAAGGGTGGTCTCAATGCTGAAGCTATAGACGGTCAGGCCGGCGGTGTGCGCGTTGCGCAAAGCCCGCGAAATCTGAGCATCGGTCATGCGACGCCGCTTGGCGGATTTCGCGGTCGGTTTCAGAGCCCGCGGCGCAGGCTGGAGGTGGTGAAGGGTGCTCATGGGCGACTCCTGATTTTCGCAAGGAAAACCCGGCAGGCCGCGGTTTAAGCTGTCAGGGGGGAGAGATAGGGCCCGGGCTGATCAGCTCGGCCACGACCCGCCAGGACGGCGGGCAGCGGCCGCGCGTATCAAGACGCCGGAGCAGGGTTCTTCACAGCATGCGCGGAAGTAGCGGTTCATGATATTGCCCCTTGTATTCCACTGGCAGAACCAGCGGATGCGGTTGGATTGGACCGTCTTGCGACGAATGTTCAATCAAATGCCGCGAGGGCATGACTGAAATAGCGGCGGCAGGTCCGGCATTCAAGTCCATCACCTCAATATTTTGCGAATATGGGTTGCATGCGGTTCTTTTTTCGGAGCCGCATACTGAATTCAAGCAGTCGCCAATTGAACTGAGCACCGGCCTTGATGATGTGACCACCCACCTTGGCACGGTGATGCCGTCTGGGAAGCGGTCTCATCATTAAAGTCGATCTCGCTCGGTATCCGGGCAACTGCATGACGTTTTTGGCGGAACTTAGATCCGGAATTTCAGCACCATGCTGAGCGCCAGGCGACCGCCTTTGGGGTTGCGCCGCCGACCTGCCACGCGCTCGAGGATCGGGCGAAAACGCTCGAAATTCACCGTCGAATTCAGCGTTTCCAGCGGAGCGCCGCCCGCGGAAATCTCAGCAAGTCGATCGTCAATGATCTAGAACCCTGCTTGCTTCGCCATGGCCGCCTCCCCGCTGCGCAGGTAGTGAATCACGTAACACGCCGGTCCGCCAAAGGTTTTCGGAGGTGCCCAATTTACTTCGGAGGAGGAAATTCATGGCTCTGCCCGGACGAACGCAGCTGTAACAACCAGTCATCCATTTCCACGTTTCCACCCGGAGATCTGCGCGCCCAATACTCATGAGCCCGCCTGAAATCGAGTATCTGGATAGCGAAGCCCAGATCGCGCATTGCCTTGTACGCCGCATTGGCCTTGTAGGGCACGTAGTTGCTTTGAGGATTGCAGAAGACCCAGCCAGAGCCGCCGCCCTTGGCGATATGTCGCGCTTCGTTCAGTAATGTTATGTGAGCATCAGATAGTCCGAACTCCACGATCACCCCTTCCTCGGACTGCATCTTCGGAAACCGCCAGACCCTTTCGATCAGATCGAATTGCTCCCAACGAGCGAGGCGGCATTCCTGTGGCGCCCTCAACGTGAGTAGATTGAAACGGATTAGCCTCAATAGACTCGGACGACGGAGGCTTGTTTCCAGCGTTTCAAGAAGACCGGGTAATTGCTCAAGCACGCGCTTGCTTCGCTCGTCCCCCTCGGCGGTCGAACGTTTTGGAGCAGCAAGAACGCGTGTCTCCGGGCGATCCGCCGGGTTGTCCGGCCGAAACCCATCCCGGACCGCCTCGTCGAGGATGTCGATTAGCCGGGTTCGGGCCGCCTTTGCCACGTTCGGGTTCTCTTGGCGAAGCTGTTCCAGCACAACACGGATCTCCTCTGGCGAGAGTTCCACAACCGGACGCCGTCCAATCCGCGGATGGATATGGTTGCGCATCAGGCCATATTCCTCGCGGGCGGCTTTCAGACCACGGCTCTCCGCTGTTCGGCGGCGGTAGCGGTTCAGCACGAAGCGGGCCAAGGTCTGCGGCTGGGAGCTCTGGCCGCTGGGATTTGCCGCAGGAGCCGCCAGCGGATGCTTCCCACTGCGGACCAGAAGTCGATTTTTCGCAGCCATGCGCCGTGCGGATGCAGGCGTGATCTTGAAGGCCGAGCCGAGCCCGAGATCGCGCCGACGCCCATCAATGGTGAGTCGCTGAACCCAGCGTTTCGCACCCCGGCCGCTCACCACCAAAATTAGCCCGTCCTGATCGTAATATTTGCCCGGAGTGACAACGTTCCGAACGAACCTGAGCGTCAGTTTGGGTTGTGGTGGGGCGTCGGTCAAAGCGCGGGTCTCGCATTTTGGTACCGTGTATCGTAGGTTCGAATCCTACCACCCCAGCCAATCCTTCTCATTGAAATCATTGGACTTCTCTGAGCCTCTCCGGGACTGCAGCATGCCCTGGAACTGCCGGTTTACAGACCGGTTTACAAAACCCTCCCCCGCAAAACACATGGCAGGGATCAACAAGCCCGCAACTCTGCACACGCTCCGCCATAGCTTCTCGACGCATCTGCTGGAGGCGGGCAAATGTCCGGATCATCCAGCTCTTGCTGGGCCACGCTAAGCTCAACACCATCACCCGCGACGCGCAAGTGGCCACCAAGACGATCCGCTCCACCGTCAGCCCGTACGAACGTCTGAAGGAGCTGCAGGACCGAGCTGCTCGGCGGGCATGGTGCCGCGTGCGGAAAATGCGGCCACCGGCACATCGCCTACAATTCGAGCCAGAACCGGCACTGCCCGAAGTGCCAGGGACCAGCCGTACGTGACTGGAGGGCCGCGCGGGCCAAGGACTTCCACGTGATTTTCACCCTGTCGGCCGAGATCGCGCAAATCGCTTGCTGGAACAAGAAGGCAGTCTATGGGCTGCTGTTGCGCGCTTCGGCGCTGACCCACCTTCCGCATGTACACAAGATCGTGCCCGGCGGCGGCCTGTCGCCAGACGGCAACCGCTGGATCGCCTGACCGCTCCGGGTTCTTCCTACCGGTGCGCGTCATCTCCCGGTTGCCCCGGCGGCTCTTCCCCAACAGAAACTAGAACGCGAGCAGGCTGCCGGTCTTGCGGTAGATCTGCGCAGCCTTGAACGCCGAGACGAGTGTGTTCCCTATCCACCCGGACCCTAGCCATTTGCAGATACCCAACCCCGAACAAGTCGCGCGTATAGTCGTTTCGATACATGAGGCCGGTCGTGAAAACTGCTCGGGAATAAAGTGGTGAAGTCGAGTAGTTCCGGGCAACAGACCCAATTCAAGATGGAGCCAGGTACGCCTTCAGAAACTTCGAATTGCACTGGGCGATTTGTCTTGCTCTGGCTGATGGAAACACGCTCGCGGACACAGTTTTGGCAGGCAATTTCGGTCACTCCAGATTGCAGCCGCGCAGCTTGCTGTAGATCGCGAGATAGAGTAGCGCCAGATTCCTTTTATTTTCCGCACGTTCTAGCCGGGTGAGGATGGCGCAGATTTGTTTCGGGAGCAACGGCGTTTCTTGCCGATCAGCCGTCCTTTGTTCCTGGGCTGATGCTTCGATTCGCCTATAAGATGATGCAGACCTGAGCATCCGCAACCGTGCTTGCGACCACAGCTGCCTTTTTTACTTGGTGGTCATGGCGATTTCCGGAGAACAACTTTGCTCGAGGACACGACGCGAGGATATACTTGGCCGTTTTGCGCCCTCACGCTGTGGTGCGAGCCGGTAGTGCGATATCCGCGAGTGTTGTTTGATTCAGGTCTTCCAAGAATGCTCTCTCAGCTTTACGCAACCGGGCTTTCAGACGGCAGCTGCCATCAATCGTGCAATCGCCTCCTTCGTCACCAAAACATTCGACCAGCGCCTGCCCTTGTTCAAGCAGCGCAACAATATCACCCAGGCGGATGTCTTCAGCTGGGATACGTAAATAGGCGCCGCCACCGGCCCCACGCCGGGTTTCGACAATTCCTGCCCGCGCCAGCCGTTGCATGATCTTCGTCAGGTGATTCCGGGAAAGGCGGAACTCTTCAGCCAGATCGGCCGTCGAGTACCCTTGCCCTGGCTGGCTCGCCATCCTCATCAGCATACGAAGGCCGTAGTCTGTGAAAGATGTAAGACGCATGCGGCTTTCCTTCGGTCTGAATAAGTATTTACCGTACTAATTACGGTGCGAAGGCTCAATGACAGAAGCAGGTCAGCCAGGCTGATATACTCACATCATTCGCAAGTGATGTGTGCTCATAGTTGGATGTGGCCGTTGACCAATTTTCGGGGCTTGCTGTGTTCGAATGCCAAAAGGTTGACCGCACTCAGCGGCGGACAGTGTTCGTTTGCCGACTCTGTTCCAACCTGATGGATTGGCCTCATCGTTCCCTCCACTACACGAAGTTACCTCTCGCCGCGGGACATGACCTCTGTTGGTTTAACGCTTCGCAAGCGCACGCGTCCCTTAAAATTTGCAAACAAGGATGAAACGCGGCTTAGCATATCTTCTGCACGTCAGGATTTCCCGACAATCCAGTACGAGGGGAACGGCCGTTGGGGTGTTACGCCAGAAGAAGAACACCATTGCGCCAAGCTGTCGACCGCATTGGCTTTGCTACCTGATAAGATGTTTTCATTCTGCCTGTTTTATGCGCAGGCTGCCGGCGTACGATTCATTTCTGAGCGATTAGAACGATGTGGCCAATGAAAAACCTCTTGCGCAACATGTCCCCGGCGCTGCCACCGGCTCAGATTCGAGAAACCCTGCGCGCCTCGGGCGGTGCCGTTGCTGGCCTATGCGCTTGCGCGATGTTTGCACTTGCCTGGCCGACGATCGCTGGCGTGCCAATCGCCCTTCTCGCCCCTTTGGGGGCTTCAGCAGTTCTGGTTTTTGCCGTTCCGAACTCACCTCTGGCTCAACCCTGGTCAGCCATCGGCGGCAATGCGGTTTCCGCCATGGCGGCGGTTGCGGTTTTGCAAACCGCACCGTTGGCCTGGGGGCCACCTCTCGCTGTCGCCGCCGCTATAACCGCTATGATGTTTGCGAGAGCATTACATCCCCCTGGAGGAGCTATAGCGCTGCTGGCCGCACTGGACCCGGCGCCAATTCTTGATGCGGGTTTCGCCTTCGCGCTTGCGCCGGTTAGTGTCTTGACAGCCGCCCTAGTAATGGCTGGTATCTTATACAACCGGATAACCGGCCGCAAATACCCGTTCCGCCAGTCCGTACAAGCACCCATACAGACTCAGGAGATCCGCCTGGGACTGAGCAATGATGAGCTGGAAGAATTGCTGCAGCGCTTCCGCCAAGCGACCAACATTGGTGTTGCGGACCTTGCACGCCTGTTGGCTGCTGCTGAAGAGGAAGCGGCACAGCATCGGTTTGAAGGTGTGACCTGCGGCAGCATTATGACGCAGAACTTGATTACCGTCCTCCCTGATACACCTGTGACGCAAGTTGCAAAAATGTTCCGCGACCATTCCATCAAGTGCCTCCCTGTTGTGGACGCCAAAGGGATATTCGTTGGCCTCATTCTGCAAAATGATCTGATAGATGCGCTGATGCGGGATGCCGGCCGCAAGTTCCACCCTGCACGCACAGCCAAATTGATGGCAAAGAATGTGATGCTCCCTCCAGTAGGCACGGTCCCTCATGACCTTCCAGTTGGGGCTCTCCTGAACCGGCTCGCCGCACAAGGGGTGCAAACCGTGCCTATAACCAATGAAGGCCGCCTAGTGGGCATTCTCACGCGCTCCGACATTATCGGCCTGCTTTTGCAAGGAGCTCAAAACCGTGTCGCTGCGTGAAGTTGAAGCCAAGTCGTCTATAGTAGAATAGGCAACCCTTTCCGAGCTTGATAACTTGAGAGCGAATTCCGCCGCTGATCATAGATTTTTGCTTCACTTCGTGGAAAGCCTATTCTCGTGAGGACCTCGGTTCAATTAGAGGAAAGAAATCAAAGTCCCTGAGCTGGCCCGTATTCCCTGCATACTTCAATGCCCGCAATTTGGCACAATAATCACCAGATATAGCATCAGCATTCGATAAGCCGTTCTCAATCGTAAATTTTTCAAGCATTGACAGGCAATTATTCAGGAATAAGGTCAGCTCGGCAGATGACGAAGCCTTGCTATTTCCGCGCTTCGCAGCGTTGTCAGGCTCCCCCTTTGCCAGAACAAAGACAACAGCAGCGGTTGCCACTGCGAGCGTCAATGTCCCGAACGGGGTCTCAATGACTTTACGAGCCAGTGTCCAAGTTTTCCGTAACCCTAGCATCGCGCCCTCCGCAAATCAAAAAATGGTGGCATCAGGGCTTCAAATGATCCTGCCGTTTTCTGGCGCTTGCGTGTCCACATTCTCACCGGGGAAACGAAAAGCATTTGCGCCCCAGACCGATGCCTAAGGGCTTCAGATTTTAGGCTCGGCAGCCAATAAATAGTAAACGTGCCCCTGAACCGAGTTAAAGAATGAGCGGAGCGCAATCCTTGCAGTAGGGAAACCTTTTTGGTTCCACACAGACTTAGTTTCAGTCTGTGCAATGTATGGCTGATAGCGCTAGTCAATGATACGATTTTCCGAACGACAGTATTTCCGCAACGGCGAGGTGTCCGCTGTTCCCAGGAGCAGGAAAATAAGAGCCAGAGCGCGAATTTCAGAAATGCGGATCTTCGCCAGATGCACATCTGTGCTACGAAGCTGCTCATGCTGCTGCGTGGTCAGAACGGATCCCGGCCTCGGTCAAAACAAGATCAAGGGTGATGTCATGGGGTTGGGGGTAAATGGTCGCTATTTGCGCAGAATCGAAACCGATACCGATTACAAAGGGCTTCGGAGAGAGTGAAGCCAGCGTCCGGTCGAAATATCCCCCGCCATACCCGAGGCGATAGCGCTCCGCGGTCCAGCCGACGAGGGGGGCAAGCGCAATATCGGGTGTGGCTACGGCTGAGTCCGGTGGTGGGACAGGAATGTTCCAATCGCCGCGTACCATACGCGTTTCAGGAGACCAGCGGCGGAACGTGAGCGGGGCCGCCCTGGTTTCGACCACCGGCAGGGAGACGGTCACACCTGCCTCGTGAAGCTCGGCCATTAACGGGCGCAGGTCGGGTTCGCCCTTTATCGGCCAGTAGGCGGAAAAGACCATTCCCTGCGCTCCGCCAAAGCGATCATTCAACACCTGTCGTAAATGCCCGGATAGCGTTTCACTGATTTCCTTATGTTCCACCACAGGAAGCGCTAGACGCGCATTTCGCAGGCGGATGCGTTCGGCCTTGCGCCAGCGGGCAACATCGCGCACCTGTTCGGGATCGACGGCGAAAGGATCAAAATAATCAGGTGTGATTTCGGCGGCATAGCATGGCGGTGAGGAAAAGCCGCTTTGGCAGCGAAAGCTCTTGAATCTGTTGTTCATTAAATCACCTCGAATTCTTTTCGAATTGTGGCTTCAGGATTTGCCGGGCCTGCGCAACCATCTTGGCCAGACGGGTGGAGGCCGGTGAGATATCGTTGATGACACCCGCACCCTGACCTGCATAGAGCGCCATCGCCTCAAGGTCGCCGGTCGTGGTCCGTAGAGGTGAATCCGTGCTGAACCGCAGGCGCGGCTGATTGCCGTCGAAGGCAATGGGCGTTCGCGGCAAATTGTCAGGATCGTGGCCCAGGTAATGACCGTCCAACCCGTCGGTTACGCTGTTGGCGATCACCCGCACCGCTGCGCCTTTCGGCCAATTCAGAACGAAGACATCTGTCAACACAGTGTCATCGTCCGTGGCCTCCAATATGCGGGTCTTGTGATACGGGTGGGCGAAGGATTCTTCGGTCGCCAGAAAGGCCGTTCCGCATTGAACGCCATCGGCTCCGATTGCCAGTGCGGCAGCGAGCCCCTGGCCCGTAGTGATCCCACCCGAGACGACGACTGGCAGTTCGGTCTGTTCAAGGATCTGCTGGGCCAATCCAAAGGCCGAGTGCCGCCCGTGAACATGGCCGCCCGCCTCGACGCCCTGCGCGATGATGACATCCGCCCCGGCATCTTCGGCGTTCCGCGCAGCCTTGACCGTGCCGACCTGGTGCAGGACAAGGCAACCCGCACGTTTGACGCGGCTCACCACGTCCGGCATCACATCCCAAAAGAAGCTGAAAGCCGAAACGCCAAGATTGAGGCAGCAGGCGATCTGGGCCTCGAGCAGCGCCGGGGCCGTCGCCGCCGGGATCAAATTAACAGCAAAGGGCCGATCGGTGGCTGCCCTCAGCGCGGTAACCTCAGCGGCAATCAGGGCAGGGTCTTCGCGCACCATGCCCAGAATCCCGTATCCGCCCGCGTTGGCCACAGTGGCGGCCAGTTCCCAACGGGAAACGCCCCCCATACCGGCCAGCAGCACGGGTTTGTCGCATCCCAGCAGGTCACAAAGTGGTGTGTGTAGCGGGTCTCCTCGCTGTTCCGTCATCTCTGGTCCTCCCGTCGCAGCCATCGGCGCAGGTAATCGCGCAAAACGATGGCGTTGTTTTCCGCCTCGTTCTTCGAAGCATAAAGCAGCGTAACAACGCCATCGTATGCATATCTGGCAAGGTTACGGACCAGATTTTCATGAACACCCAGTTCCACCTGATACCGCGTGCAGAACGTCTGCCACTGTTCGGGGTGGTCGTGGAACCAGAGACGCAACTCATTGCTTGGTGCGATCTCTTTGCACCAGAGTGACAGCCGGGCACGGTCCTTCGCCACACCGCGGGGCCAGACCCGGTCAACCAGTATCCGCTTGCCGTCCGACACACGTGCCGCGCGATAGACCCGTTTGATTCGGATCCGCGCGGCGAGGTCTTCGGGAACTGTCTGTCTTGTCGGCTGCATCAGTTGCTCCTCATTTCAGCAGCGGCCAATACCGCCTCTATTACCTTTTCAACTGAGGTGTCCTGGCGCCATGACGCCTGCCTGACATGGATGGTCTCCACCTTTTTTTGACAGTGTTGCCGTTCGGGTCATTGGGGGCAGTGGCTCACAGGTCAACCAGCTTCGAAGTAGCCATTGAGATCGGGGAGATCTTGCGGGGGAATTCGGTTTCGTCATGTCATTGTCCTTTGAGCAGAGCACGGTCGGACAGAGTGTTTCGGCTCACGTGGTTGCGGTCGATAATCAGGACGACTGAGGACCAGCAGGAGTTCACCGTCCAATGCGGATTTCAGTCCGAGATCCGAGGGGACAAATTTGGAGCAAACACTGCAACCGCGCGAACATTTTCGAACAAGCTTTGCACCAGCCTGTTAAGCAATTCCACGGTCACTTTCGCTTGGGTCGCGACTTCTGCGGTCAAGTTCGTACCGAGGAACATCGTTAACATTCGAAGCGGCTGTCATGGCAGCCACAAGGATTTGCACTCCGGAATCATGCTACACTTCATAAATAGGTATTTCAATTACCAATTTAAGAATTGTATGAAATCGCGCCCTACCACCTCTACCGATTTTGGCTATGAAACAATTTTTGAGACTTCGAGCACTGCTCCAGTAAGTGCGGGTTAGCTAGCTGGCATGCGGCCGTCGAATTTCTTAAACAACTCCGTTGCGCCTTCATCAAGGAGCTAGCATGAGCCAAGGTTTGTCTTGGCGAAGTGGGCGATCCAACAGTCTTTGAGCATAGTCTCTCCGCAGTTCTGAAATAGCGTTCACAAGGAAATGCGGGGCGGCCAGTGCCGCCCCGGTGGTGATGTTACTTGTTCAGGATTTTCGACAGCACCAGATAGGCGGCGCCAGCCACGATCAGGCCCACGAACCAGGCGTAGGTATAGATCGTCGCAAAGAAGCCCGAGGTGCCCGCGGTGATGCCGACACCGGCCAGGAAGCCCGGCAGGTTTGGCAGGATGCCCAGCACCAGCGCTAGAATGCCGGCCCAGTTGGTGCCGTTGCTACCGGAATAGATGCCGTTCAGCTTGAACAGCTCAGCCACCTCCAGCTTGGTCTTCCGCAGCAGGTAGTAGTCCGCCAGCATCACGCCCGCGATCGGCCCCAGGAGTGCGGAGAAGGCGATCAGCAGGCCGACGATGTGGTTGACCAGGATCCAGGGAAACATGGCCACGCCGATGCCCGCCGTGATGTAGCCGCCGCGCTTGAGGTTGATCTTGCTGGGCGCGAGGTTGGCAAAGCCGTGCGCCGGCGCCACCACGTTGGCCGCCAGGTTGGTGGTCAGCGTTGCCACGATCAGCGCAAACAGCGCGATCACCACCGACAGGCCGCCCATCTTCTCGGACAGCTGGATCGGATCCCAGATCGCCTCGCCAAAGATCACCACGGTGGCCGAGGTCACGGCGGAGGCGATGAAGGCAAACAGCGCCATCGGGATCGGCAGGCCGACCATCTGGCCCAGCAGCTGGTCCTTCTGTCTGCGGGCGTGGCGGGTGAAGTCGGGAATGTTCAGCGCCAGCGTCGCCCAATAGCCGATCATACCGGTGAGGCTGGGCCAGAACACGCTCCAGAACTGGCCTTCCTTGGGATGCCCCGGATCAAAGGCGCTGGGGGTGGAGAGCATCTCGCTGAAGCCGCCGGCGTTGACATAAGCCCAGCCCAGGAGCGCCAAGCCAATCGCCAGCAGGAAGGGCGCGGCGTAGGTTTCCAGCCAGCGGATCGATTCCGTGCCGTTCTTGATGAAGTAGAGATGCAGCCCCCAGAAGGCGAGGAAGCAGACGAATTCACCCGCGCTGATGCCGAGGATGGCGAGCGGCTCCCCCGCCAGCGCGCCGCCGGTGAGAGTGTTGAGGATCACGAAGATCGCCGAGCCGCCGACCCAGGTCTGGATGCCGAACCAGCCACAGGCGACCATGCCGCGGGCCACCGCCGGGATTTTGGCGCCTCTGTGGCCAAACGAAGCGCGCAGCAGCACCGGAAAGGGAATGCCGTATTTGGTGCCTGCATGACCAACCAGAACCATCGGGATCAGCACAATCGCGTTCGCGGCCAGGATGGTCAGCACCGCCTGATCCCAGCTCATCCCCGAGCCGATCAGGTAGGAGGCCAGCATATAGGTCGGAATGCAGACGACCATGCCGACCCAGAGCGCGGAAATGGCCAGCCAATCCCAAGTGCGCTGCTCGGTGGTGGTGGGCAGCTGGTCTTCGTTGTACAGCTCCTGGTCGATCCCAGCCAGATCAACATGCTGCGCCGATTGGGCGCCGGGGCCGGTATATCCGGTGATTACATAAGCCATTTCCAGTTTCCTCCCTGTCTTTGACTTGCTGCCGCCCCATCCTCTACAGGGCAGCGGATGAGAAAGCCTCCGGCTATTGCCGGGGAATTATTCAGACGTTGGTCGGCAGTTTTTTAGCCGAGCGCACGACCTGCCGCGGCGCGGTGGTCTTTCTCGACTTGGACAGCGCCTTGGCGTCATTGAAATTGATACCCATCTGCACGATCCCGCTGCCCTCAATGGCGACGGCAGAGGCGGAGCTGCTATCAGCAGCGGCGGCGGTTTCGCCCTAGATCTGGATTTTGGTATTTTTTTTCACTCCACGATTTCTGCCGTTTCCAGAACGGTGTGCAGCAGTACATCGGCTCCCGCCATAGCCCACCTAAGGGTGATTTCCTCTTCCTCATTGTGGCTGAGACCGTCGACGCAGGGGCACATCACCATGGCGGTCGGGGCTACCTTGTTGATCCAGCAGGCATCGTGGCCCGCGCCGGAGATGATGTTGCGGTGCGAATAGCCGAGCTTTTCTGCCGCGCGGCGCACGGCAGTGACGCAGCCCTCATTAAAGGTGACTGGGTCGAAATGGCCGACCTGCTCGATCTCGAGGCCCAGTTCCAGCTCCTCGGCGATTTTCGCTGCACCTTCGCGCAGGCGCTGTTCCATGTCCGCTTGCGTGTCGAAACTGGGCGAGCGGAAGTCGATGGTGAAGACCACCTTGCCCGGCACAATGTTGCGGCTGTTGGGGTAATAGTCGCAGTGCCCCACCGCGCCGACGGCGTCGGGCTGATGGCTCATCGCGATTTCATGCACCAGATCGGTGATCCGCGCGGCGCCCAGACCTGCGTTGCGGCGCATCGGCATCGGGGTAGAGCCGGTATGCGCCTCCCGCCCGGTCAGCGTGACCTGCAGCCAGTTCAGACCCTGGCCATGGGTGACGACGCCAATGTCCTTGCCCTCGGCTTCGAGGATCGGACCCTGCTCGATGTGCAGCTCGAACATGGCGTGCATCTTGCGGTTGCCTACGGGTTCGTCGCCGGCATAGCCGACGCGCGCCAGTTCTTCGCCGAATGTCTTGCCCTCTGCATCTTCGCGGGCGTAGGCCCACTCTTGGGTATGCACACCGGCAAAGACGCCGGAGGACAGCATTGCGGGCGCAAACCGCGTGCCTTCCTCGTTGCTCCAGTTCACCACGACGATGGGGCGGCGCAGGGTTAGCCTCAGATCGCGGATCGAGCGCACGACCTCCAGCCCAGCCAGCACGCCCAGCACGCCGTCGTATTTGCCGCCGGTGGGCTGGGTGTCCAGATGGCTGCCCATCATCACCGGATCCAGATCCGGCTCCGCGCCCTCATGGCGGGCAAACATGTTGCCCATGCTGTCGACGCTCACCGTCATCCCGGCCTCTTCGCACCAGCGCTTGAACAGGTCGCGGCCTCCCTTGTCTTCGTCGGTCAGCGTCTGGCGGTTGCAGCCGCCGCGCAGGCCGGGGCCCTTCAACGCCATCTCCATCAGCGTACCCCACAGGCGGCTGCCGTTGATGCGGGCATTGCTTTGCACGTCTTTCATGTCTTTATACCTGTTTAGCCTTGCCCCGCGCGCCTAAGATCGCAACGCAAGGGCAGGTCTTCAGTAAGCGTTGCCCTCGGCTCACGCGGGATCAGCTTGACGGTGGGAAATTCCAGGGGAGGAGTTCGTCGAGCCGGCTGGCAGGGTGACCTGCAGCGATGGCTTCGAGGGTGGCCTTGAGGTAGGCGAAGGGCTCGACGCCATTGATCTTTGCTGTGGCGATGAGCGAAGCGATGCGGCCCCAAGAGCGGCCGCCTTCATCATGGCCGGCGAAGAGGGCGTTCTTTCTCGTCAGGGCGATTGGGCGGATCAGGTTCTCGACAGCATTGGAGTCGATCTCGACGCGGCCGTCGTGGAGGAAAGTCTGCAGCCCGTCCCACTGCCGGTGGATGTAAGCCAGCTTCTCGCCGAGACGCGACTTTGAGGAGATCCGGCGGCGCTGGCTTTGCAGCCATTCTCCGAACTCGGCGACCAGCGGCGCGGTGCGGGTCTGCCGGGCCGACAGCCGCTGACCGGGACCCATGCCGCGGATCTCACCCTCGATGCGGTAGAGCTCCGCAATCCGGCGCAGCCCCTCGGCGGCGATCTCCGAGCCGTCGCGGTCGAATACTTCCTTCAGCTTCCTGCGGGCATGCGCCCAGCAATGCGCGACGGTGACTGGCGCGCCGCCTTTCCGTGAGGGGCGCGTCAGCCGGTTGTAGCCGGTATAGCCGTCCAACTGCAGGATGCCGTCGAAGCCCTGCAGGATCTGTTCCGCGTTCTGCCCGGCGCGGCCGGGAGCAAAGGTGAAGACCACGCCGGGCGGGTCATCGCCGCCCCATCCGCGGTCGTCCCGTGCCAGGGCCCAGAGATACCCGGTCTTTGTCCGGCCCCGGCCCGGGTCCAGAACCGGCGCCGTGGTCTCGTCCATGAACAGCTTGCCCGATCCTTTCAGGTGCTCGGCAAGCCGGTCGACTACGGGGCCGAGGTGGAAGGCGGCTGTCCCCACCCAATCGGCGAGCGTGCTGCGGTGAATGTCGATCCCGGAGCGGGCCAGGATCTGGCTCTGGCGGTATAACGGCAGGTGGTCCGAGAACTTGCTGACCAGCACATGCGCGATGGCGCCCTCGGTCGGCAGACCGCCCTCGATCAGGTGCGCGGGGGCTGGTGCCTGGGTGACGCCCTCGGCGCAGGCGCGGCAGGCATATTTGGGCCGGACAGTGACGATGACGCGGAGCTGCGCGGGAATAATATCCAGCCGCTCGGTGCGATCCTCGCCGATCCGGTGCATCTCACCGCACCCGCATGGGCAGTCCAGGCTGTCCGGCTCGATCACCCTCTCGATCCGCGGCAGGTCCTTGGGCAGATTGCCCCGGTTGCGGCGGGCTGCCTTGCGCGGCGCCGGACCGGTGGCCGCTTGCGCGTCCTGCTGCGTCTTGGCCTCGGCCACTGCTGTCTCGAGATCCTCGAAGGCCAGCTGCCGCTCGTCCTCGCTCAGCTTCTCCGACCGCTTGCCATGCACGGCCTGGTTCAGCTCGGCGACGAGATGCTCCAGGCGTTTGTTGACCTCCCGAAGCACATCCCGCTCGCGCAGCACTGCCAGAACAGCGTCACGCTGGTCTTCTGGAATGGCAGAGAGGTCGATGGGCGGGGCGCTGGACATGGCCGGACCATACCCTGATCGGCACCTCGATGGGCAGGCATTCTGCCCGACCGAGTCACTCTGCCACAGCCGGCCGGCGCGCCTCCAGGGACCGCACCCGCCGCCAGTCCAGCCCGGCAAAAAGCGCCTCGAACTGGGCCCGGTTCAACGTCATCGCCCCATCCCGGATGGCGGGCCAGGTGAATGTGCTTTCCTCGAGCCGCTTGTAAGCCATCACAAGTCCGCTGCCGTCCCAGAACAGGATCTTCATCCTGTCCGCCCGCTTGGCCCGGAATACGAAGACCGTGCCCGTGAACGGATCTTCCGCCAGCGCTGACTGCACGAGCGCCGCCAAACCGTCATGACCTTTGCGGAAATCCACCGGCTTCGTCGCCACCAGAATCCGCACGCCTTGCGAGGGCATCAGCATGGCGTGGCCCCGAGCGCATGCACAATCTCGGCGATCCGCGCTGCGGGCGTGCCTGGCGCCAGCTCGATCCTGACTTCGCCCGAGACGATCCGGATCACCTCATCGGATGCCGCAATGTCCGGCT